>JBKCAB010000554.1:0-5742 GCA_046307935.1 Bacteroidota bacterium
ATTAAAAGGTTACGTTCAGTCAAAATCGGACTGATCGCCTCCAGGAGATCCTCTTCACTCCATGGCTTCGAAATGAACGATTCCAGTAGATTATCGTTTACCAGATCATCAACTTGGATGGCGTTTGCCTGTCCGGACAGCATGATACATTTCATCCCTGGATGCTTTTCCTTGATCTTGCGGATGAGCTCGGCCCCGTTAAGCTCGGGCATTTGATAATCCACAACGACGAATATAATATCGATACTTTCCGAGAGAATATCGCTTATTCCCTCCAATGCTTCAACTGGATTCGTAAAGAATTCCATCAAGGTACACTCTCCGTTGATGTGTTTTTGGAGCTGAAAGCTGAGCATCTGAAGAATGAACGGATCATCATCGATACAGACGATCGCATATTTTATCTTATCCATTCGTTTTTTCTAGTTTGAAAGAGACTACAAAAGTAGTTTTTTCTTCGGAGCTTTCCAAATTTAGAATAGCATTGTGGTCATCGGCTATTGAACGCACTATACTGAGTCCCAGTCCGGTTCCGGATTTATCTAGTTTGGTCGAAAAGAATTTGTCAAATATCCGTTCACGATGATCAGGTGGGATCATTTCTCCGTTGTTTGAAATGTGCACATGGATATGGTCAGTAGTCTTTTCTGCAGTGATCATCAAAACACTGTTATCACGATCCTCCATTGCCTCAATGGCGTTTTTGATCAGATTGGACCATAGCTGAAAAAGTTTTACCTCAGCTCCGTTTATTGTGAGTTTATCATCAACCTGATAGATCAGTTTTACCTTTTTCTGAATTTCGTGGTTAAATACACTCAGTACGGTTTTCAAAGTGAAGTCAAGGTTGATTTCTTGGTGCTGTGCATCCGGATTCCTTCGAACGTAGGTTCTCAGATTTTTTACTACGTCGGTTGCTTTCTGGTTCGAGATCTTTGAACTTGCAACCATGTTCCTTACATTTTGCAGTAAAAAAAGTGTTTGAAGTGCAGATTCGGGTTTAGAGTAGTTTAAAAAACGACCAATTAGCTCTTTTTCATCGGCGCGGATCTGACATTGCAGGAATAGCTTTGAAAGGGAACGGGATGAAATAGTGCTGAGTTCAAAGTGCTCCATCAGTAATTCATTCAAAAGACGAATATCATCCCTGGAGCTGTAAGTGTTCTGGAAAAGTTGGGCTTCACGATCCTTGGACATCGCATGGATTTCAGCCAGCTCCGGAGCGGATAGGTCAGATAAAAGCTCATTGAAAAATTTCTCCAAACTGTATTCAACACTTTCCAAACCAACCTTTACAGATCCGAGTGGCGTGTTGAGGTCGTGGGCTATTCCAGCCGTTATCTCACCAATTGTAACTAGCTTCTCCTGGTCCGCAAGTGATTTTGTGAGTTCAACGTTCTTTCGCGTCTCCTCGGCAATACGGTCTTCAAGTAAAGCATTTTGATCTCTTACAGTGGCTTGTGCAATTTCCAGTTCGTGAAGATAATGGGATCGTTGCAGAATATTGACTAACATTTCAGCAAAGATCCGCAACAAGTGCCGCTCGTCATCACTGAACTTTTTAAGTTTTTTTACTGCATCAAAACCTACAAAACCAATGCATTTACCGTCGTTGAACATAGGTATTGCGAGCAGACTTTTAATGCCTTGCGGTTCCAATAATTCCCTCAGTGGGCCTTGTTCGAGTAAAGAAACATCCTCAATGAACATTTCCTCGTTGTTGAAATGCCGGTCAATCCAGTCGGTGATGTATTCGTATGGGATCTGCTGAAGATTATCAATTTCCGGAGATACACCATCTCCGCACCATTCATGGGTGTTCGAACTCGTTTGCAGCTCATGGTCGTAATTGAAAACATAGACCCGGTCAACATCCATATGGCCACCAATGAAGGAAAGTGACTCATTGATGGTTTCATCCACATGTTTGTCTGAAATATTGATGTACTTGCTCGATATGGTCAGAAGCATTTCCTGAAAATTGCGCCCAATCTCCAGTGCTTCCATATTTTTCTTTCTCGAGCGGTATCGGAAAAACAACACGCTGAAGATCCCGAGAAGTATCACAAGAACGAAAATAGCGATGAGATTGGAGATGTATCGGTTTTTGAGGTCAAGCGCGTGACGTTGCTTGAGCACTTTGATGCGCTGAATTTGTTCATTGGCTTCTTTGGAGGTCTCTAATTCCTCCATTTTTTGAGAGGCATCTTCCTTCAACAAGATCTCATTGAGTTGAACGAAACGATTCTGATAGAAAAACGCACTGTCGTACCTGTTTTTGGAGGCGAAAAGTTCGGACAATTGTTTAGCTGCGTTCTTTTTTTCCTCAGTTGCGCCGATCAGTTGCGCGATTTGATAGGAACTCCGGGCAAAATAAAAGGCAGAATCAATTTCTCTCAGTATCGATTTCACTCTGGAGAGTTCCAGCCTTGTAGATGCAGCACCTTTTTGGTCATTGAGGTCCTCTTTCAGTTTGACAGCGGTTCTGAGTAACCTAAGGGCATTTTCGTACTTCCCATTCTGCATTTCAAAGGCACCCAAGATGTCAAGCGCCGCAGTTTGTACGTAGAGATCCCCTTGTTCGATCCCCTTTTTGTATGCCAGCCGGGCGTATTTCTCTGACTGTTCTGATTGACCGGTTTTAAAATAATAATTAGCCAGATTAACATACGAATCCCCTTTTGTTTTTACGCTTCCTGATCTGAGGGCTTTCCGGAACGTCTCGAATGCTTTTTTGTAATTTCCTTGCAGTAAATAGATCTCTCCGAGCGAGTTCATGCACAGAGCGATACCGGTCTTGTCATTCCTCGATCTGTAGAATGCGGCTGATTCATTGAGGTAGTCGACACTTTGGGTGTAACGACCTTCAAGGATTGCAAGATCACCCAGATGGTATGTTGCACGAGCAACACCGTTCGAATCACCGATATTTTTACCGATCCGAATGGCTTTTTTGAGGTATTGGATTCCCTCAGCATATGCATCAGCATAGTAAATGCTTATGGCTAGGTTAGTGAGCGCGCGCACGTGCTCCTTACTATTGTTGTTTGATTTTTGAAGCTGCGTTTCAGCGATTGACCGGGCTTTACTCAGATCTTTGAAAATCCAGGATTCAAATTCCGAATTGGACTGTGACCATGCTAAACTGATACCAATAAAGAGGCAAAAAAGGACAGATGCCCAAGATTTCTGACCTGTTTTTGATATGCGTTTCTTTTGGCCCAAACTACTGCTAAAACGCCGTTTTGACGCTAATTGATTTATGTAATGTCATGAATACGTTGGCATGATGTATTGCAAATTCATGTTGCACTTTAAGGTCTTCAATCAATCTGGGTATGTACTGTGTTCTTGTTCGCAACGCCGTATCACTTTGCTCATTTAGTTCTTGTGTACGAATATCGTGTTTTTAAGTTCACAAAGATTTTCAGGGATCAAAATTACAGTATTACGCTCCAAATATCAAGAAGTCGCCCGCTAGTTTTGTATGAATTTACGCAGCGTCTAAAAATTGATCTTCGAGTCTGTTGTATTCGAATGAAAGCCCACTTACGAATTCAAGGTCGTGGCCGATCTCAAACATATCCTCGTCGAAATCTTGATAGTTCCAAACTATCTTTCTCTCTGGAGTCATTCCTTTTTCTGCGGTTTCTCTTACCAGATTAAGCATTTTCACAAGAAATTTTTGCGATCCTGAATTGAGATAGTCGAATGTAAGTGAAATGTTTAGATCGTTCAGGTGAAGATTATTTTGGATGAGCCAATTGAGGACCGGTCTCCAAAATCTGTCCGGGTTCATGGGTATTGCCCTTCCGTTGATTTCCAATGTGTTGCTCTCGCTGTCGAATAAGACGCTTGGTGAGAGCGGGGTTGCTTCGAGGTTCATCCTAGTTTTCATAATGCTCGTGTTTTTTTGACAAAATTGAGCTATTGTGGTCCGTGTCGCAATTATTTTCCCTACTGCATTGTACGAATGAAGATTAATTTCTAGAAGCGTTTACGTGTTTATGTGTAGCTGGATAATCTTCCGGAATCATTCACTGCTTTTTTCTACACGTTTCATGTCCTCAGGCCTATCAATGTAGACGATGCGATAGCAAGTAGTGCGGTGATTCCTTTATGATTTTTGTTTTCTTTCTATTCCACTATCTTTGCGCCTCAAATTAAAGTCACATGGAGATCCCCAAAACATATGAGCCTTTGAAGGCTGAGGAGAGATGGTATGCGCATTGGATGCATAAAGGGTACTTTCATTCTGTACCTGATGCTCGTGAGCCATACACCGTCGTTATTCCTCCACCCAACGTAACGGGGGTGCTTCATATGGGTCATATGCTGAACAACACGATCCAGGATGTGCTCGTACGTCGAGCGCGAATGATGGGAAAAAATGCCTGTTGGGTGCCCGGTACGGATCATGCCTCTATTGCAACAGAGGCAAAGGTGGTTCAGAAGCTACGTCAAGAAGGGATCAAGAAGTCAGATCTTAGCCGGGAGGAATTCCTCCAGCATGCTTTTGAATGGAAAGACAAACATGGGGGGATCATTTTGGAACAATTAAAGAAGCTGGGAGCTTCCTGTGACTGGGAACGCACCAATTTCACCATGGATCCTGAGTATTCAGAGTCAGTTATCGATGTATTCATTGACTTGTACAAGAAGGGGAAAGTATACCGAGGCGTACGAATGGTTAACTGGGATCCGGAGGCGCTGACAGCACTTTCTGATGAAGAAGTAATCTATAAAGAGGTTAACTCCAAACTTTTCTATGTGCGCTACAAAGTAGCAGGAACAGACGATGAGTGGTTAACGATCGCAACTACGCGTCCTGAGACAATTCTGGGAGATACCGCTATTTGCGTGAATCCCAATGACGAGCGCTACAAGCACCTGGAAGGAAAATTCGCGGTCGTTCCGATATCGAATAGAACTGTGCCAATTATTCAGGATGAATATGTGGATATGGAATTCGGAACTGGATGCCTGAAGGTGACACCTGCGCATGACACCAACGATTACGAGCTCGGCAAGAAGCACGACCTTGAAACGATCGGTATTTTTCATGCTAACGGTACGCTCAATGAGCACGGGATGCATTACGAAGGCATGGACCGCTTCGATGTAAGGAAGTTGATCGAAAAAGAACTGTACGATAAAGGTTACCTCGTCAAGACAGAGGACCATATCAATAAAGTAGGATTTTCCGAAAGGACGAATGCGGTGATCGAGCCAAGGCTTTCTTTGCAGTGGTTCGTATCCATGAAGGAACTCGCTGCGCCGGCCCTCGAAAATGTGATGAATGGAAACATCCGATTCCATCCTGATAAATTCAGGAATACCTACCGCCACTGGATGGAGAACGTTAAGGATTGGTGTATTTCCCGTCAGCTGTGGTGGGGACATCGTATCCCGGCTTGGTATTTCGGTCCGGGACCGGATGATTTTGTGGTGGCCAAAACACAAGAGGAGGCCATTGAGCTGGCGAACAGAAAAGCTGCTCACAATATCGAACCATTCATGCTGAGACAGGATGAGGACGTTTTGGATACATGGTTTTCCAGCTGGTTGTGGCCGATATCGGTTTTCAATGGACTCACCCGTCCGGGAAATGAGGAGATAAAGTACTATTATCCAACAAATGACCTGGTTACTGCTCCGGAGATCATGTTCTTTTGGGTGGCAAGAATGATCATTGCCGGCTACGAGTATATGGGCGACCTGCCGTTCAGGAATGTATACTAC
>JBKCAB010000555.1:0-3254 GCA_046307935.1 Bacteroidota bacterium
CCGGACACACCGTGATCTATGAGGCGGCATTTCAATACAATGGCGTGCTTTGTGCGATCGATCTACTCGTAAAACTGGAAGATGGCTGGCACGCTCTGGAGGTAAAAAGCACGAACAGCGTGAAAGAACAGCATATACGTGATGCAGCGCTGCAGTATTTCGTGATCACTAACAGCGGCCTGAACTTGGAGAACATAGCGATCGTTCATTTCAATCCCGAATACATACGTCGGGGAGAACTTAACGTGCATGATTTGTTCAAGCGGACCTCAGTATTGACACCTGTCCTGGAACTACAAGAAGCCGTAACAGCCAAAGTAGGCGAGTTAAAAGAAATTGTCTTGAACAGGATCGAACCGCAGATCGGACCAGGAGACCATTGTTTTCAGCCCTACGATTGTGATTTCACCAACCATTGCGGAAGTGCTTTTCCAAAGCAGCTCCCGATTCCGGAGGAAGAACGGTTCGATCCGGATGGGCTTTCTGAAATGCTCGGTGAGCTCGAATTCCCACTTTACTTTTTTGACTTCGAAACAATCATGTACGGCGTGCCGGAGTTCGATGAATCACGGCCATATCAGCAGATCCCTTGTCAATATTCTTTGCATACACTCGAGACCCCTGAGAGCGAATTCCTGCATGCCGCATTTTTGGGAGACGGGTACATTGATCCCCGACCTGCATTGATCGAACATATGCAAGAGCACATTGGGCCTGTCGGTACGATCATCGTGTGGAACAAGTCCTTTGAATCAGGTGTCCTAGGGAAGCTGGCTATCGATTTCCCCGGGCATGCAAAATTTCTGCTTAGCATGCAGAGTCGACTTTTCGATCTTATGCTCCCTTTCAAACGAAAGTATTACAGGCATCCTGATTTTGGCGGAAGCAGTTCGATCAAACGAGTGCTTCCCGTTCTCATTCCGGAATTGAGCTACCAAAACCTGAACATTCAGGAGGGTGGAACAGCCAGTTTTACCTATGGACAGTTGCAATACATGGACGAGGCCACGCGCCAACAGAAGATCCTTGATCTGCTCGAATACTGCAAGCAGGATACCTGGGCAATGGTAAAGATCTGGCAGTGGATCAATGAAAAGATCGATCAGTAATTTCACCACATATCAACAATATCATGAGCAACCTTTCCAATTTGATCAAGATCGGTCTTTCTGTGATCCTTTTACTCTGTTTGCTGGATTGGCCCTACTCCTACTATCAATTCGTGCGCTTCAGCTGTATGGCGGGGTTCCTCTACCTGGCCTATGACGCCTATCGGCATGAACAAACGGGTGCAGTCGTGATCTTCATAGCGTTGGCATTGCTCTTTCAACCATTTGAAAAAATACTGCTGGGTCGAATGATTTGGAATCTTGTCGATGTTTTGGTGGCGATCGGTTTGCTATTGTCGCTGATCGCGTCAAAAAAGGATTGACCATTTTTTTTCGCATAAATACATTTATAGCAACCCTTCCGACCTTCATCTGAGCACCCATTTACCGCTGATCCGATGCACTGTGCCACGTTCATCTTTGACGTATGCCTCGCAGTACATGGTCTCGCCCGGAGCTGCGTTGCGAACCTTTATGTGCACTTCCTCCGTTAGGCAAGACCCTGAAATGTGTGTGATCTTTCCATCAAAAGCCAGCTCAAGCGACTGAACTAAAAACTTTTCATTGATCGGCACGTCAGTTGGGAATTTTGCATAAAAACATGTCATTCCTCTGAATGTGACATCTCCCGGGGAGTTCGTGCCCCAATAAAGGACCGGTTCATATTTCTTAGCGGAACAGGAATCCTCAGTAGACACGATGGTATTGGCGTTGTTGCCTACCGGGATCCGGCAAGAACCGGATCCCAGAGCTGTCAAGTTTACCATAAAGATGAAGGAGCATCCCAAATAGAGTGAGATCAAAGCGCGCATGGTATTCATTTGTTTAATAATTCAACGTTGGTGACGCGGTAGTAAACTCCATCATGTTCGAGCGTGCAGCGCAGCTTACCGGGCACATCCACGTGCATGGTCGTAAATTCATCGGTTACTTTTTCACCGTCTTCGCTGAAGGAGATGTTGGTATGGTTCACTTTCGTCAACGCACTGACTTCACCTATCCAATCCAGGCACGCAAGCGTCATGTTCTTGTCGATCTTTAATTTTCCTTTTCGATCAAAAAAGAGCGTGTTATCATCGCCGAGCAATTCTTTCAATGCCTTTTCATCGGAAATGCGTATCGCGGCGATCACCCCTTTAACATAGGCGTCTGCATATTGTCGGTTTGCCTGTGCGATGAAATGCTTCATCAGATCAGTTTGTCCTCCCCTGAAAACAACCGTTTTAATCTCCAGTTGATCATCGATCGTAATCTCCAGCGGATTTATTGCCTCCGTCAATGGCACCAAGAAGAACGTACTATCCCCATCATAATGTCCGGAACCGACATTCTTCGAGGTGAACGATCTTACTGTACCTTTCAGTTCGTCCGTATAGACCAGATCTGCGACTCCAGAAGGATACTGTAAAACAGTAACCTTGTGTTTACCGGGAAGTGCTAACCTGAAATTCTTGCCGGCGAACTGACGAGCAGCGATGTTCAATGCTACCGGATCTGCACCGTCCTGCAGAGGAAGAATAACAGGAGTTGACAGGAATTTTGCCTGCGTAAAGGATTCAGAAAGCAACTGATGTTCTGCGTTGTCCGGAAAATGTGAACCGATCATCACCAACGGATCCACATCGATCCAACGCATATCTAAAGTTTCACCATCATCGGCCCATGTGACGTCATAAAGTCTACTTTCACCAGCCACCTCAGCCATGTTCCAGGCGTGATAACCTCCCAGATTCCCCAATTCACCAAATCCTTGCTTGGTGTGCCCGTTGATAGTTTCAACCTTTATTCCGGCCATTTCACAAAGCGAAGTGAACGTGTGCGCATAACCGGCACATACCGCCAATCTCTTGCGACCGGCGAGTATACTTTTCACATCCGATTGCGCATTGGCATATTTGTTCGCACGCAGACCCTCGTGATCATATTCCACACTCTCGGCGATCAATTGGATGAGTGACATCACCTTTTCCTCCTCGTTTCGTTTGCCGGTCAGTATGAAATCTAAAAGACGCTGAAGATCAAGCTGCTCTGCGGATTCACTGTTGTTGACCACCTCGTTTTTGTTCAGGCAAATAAAGAAAGGTTTGAAGAACTTCTGATCACTGGTCCTTTTGAATACTTCATTCTTTTTTCGCATCTTCATAT
>JBKCAB010000556.1:0-7555 GCA_046307935.1 Bacteroidota bacterium
GCATCAACAGCCAGGAACCTTCCACAAGGTATCCAGGAGTCGGGAAAAGAGATTCGTGTGTTCACGCCACGCTTTGGGTGTATCAATGAAAGAAGGCATCAGCTTCACGAGGTGATACGTCTTTCCGGCATGAACCTGATCATTGATGATACGGACCATCCGTTGATCATTAAGGTTGCTTCTATCTCAGCAGCCCGCATGCAGGTCTATTTTATCGATAATGATGAGTATTTCAAACGCAAATACACCGTCGCTGATGACAACGGCAATGCATTCGATGACAATGACGAACGGAGCATGTTCTTCTGCCGTGGAGTATTGGAAACAGTCAAGAAATTAGGCTGGCAGCCGGATGTGATCCATTGCCACGGTTGGATGACTTCCCTAATGGCATTGTACATAAAGAAACTGTATAGCAAAGACCCGCATTTCGCAGATACGAAGGTTGTTTACAGTATCTACAATGAAGGTTTCTCGAAAAATTGGGATGCTCGATTTTCAGATAAGCTCAAATTCGACGGTTTTGATGCCGAATTGGCCGATCAGTTCAACGATACCAGTTATATTAATATTTCGAAAGTGATCGCAAAATATGCGGATGGGATTACCGTTGGAAGTGAAAATCTTGACCCAAATCTCAGAAGCGTTTTCGATGAAGCTAGCTGCCTGAAGCTTGATTTTGTTCCTGAGGAGCAACGAACCAAAGCAATGTCCGACTTTTTCGACAAGGTAATTGAAGAATCAGTTCTCATATAAGATGCAGAATGAACAAAGGAGTTCGTGGCGGAAGGTAGTTATACTTTCCGCTACTTTTTTACTGGTAAACCTGGTCATGCTTTCTTGCAAGAAAAAAGAAAACGGCTTGGGATTGAACAATCTAGACCAGAACGAATTACTCAATGCCAACCAGATCGACACTTTCGAGCTTACGACCTTTACCATATTGGATGACTCAGTCATCACCAAAGATCCTGCATACAGTGTTCTGGGAAAATACAATGACCCGAAATTCGGTCCAATGGACGCCAGCTTTTACACGCAACTTAGGATTTCCGGCGTCAATCCCAACTTTGGAGACATCACCACCATTGCTGTGGATTCCGTTATGCTAGGGTTAGAATACGAAGGATACTATGGTGACTTTGATCCCATCACGCTCGAGGTGAACGAGCTCACGGAGGCCTTGGATGAAGATTCCATGTACTATGCTTTCACTGATCTTGCGGTCGCTTCAACTAATCTTGTTGAGCCAGGTTATGAAACTATCACTCCCAACCCCGAAGGGATAACCGTGATCGGTGAAGATACGGTAGACACACAACTCAGGATCCGATTACGCAATTCACTCGGTGAAGCTCTCATCGATGAAGCGGAGAATGGAACTGCGTTCTCTTCCGTAGAAACCTTCCTGGACTTTTTCAAGGGAATTCGGGTACGCTGCGTGCATCCGAATCCTTCATCCGGAAACGGTGGCATATACTATTTCAACATCAATGACCCGCTCTCCAAGCTAACCATCTATTATACTCAGGATGGAACGCAGAAAAGATACGATCTTGTAATCAATACTGCTTGTATCGACTTCAACCATGTCGAGATCAACAATGCAGGCAAACCGGTGCAGACGGTAATCAACGATACTGTGAGTGGTCAGAAGGAGTTCTATGCCCAGGCATTCAAAAGCAGGGCTGTCGTTCAAATACCCGGGATCAGTGGTCTGCCAAAAAAATCGGTGATCCACAAGGCGGAGCTATATTTACCGGTGCAATACCAAACGGGATCGGCATACAATCCAGGTTTTGAGGTTTCCGTTGCGACGCGACCTGTGGAGAATCCAAATGACTTTGCCAGTATCGGTGTTTTCGGAACCTATGTGGACTTTCAAAAACATTTCAAGATCGATCTGAGGTCTTTTGTTCAAAGTGTGGCGACAGGCTTACTTCCCAATTCAGAGCTAATCTTTTCACCCCGATTTTTCATTACTTCTGCTGACAGGATCGTTTTCAACGGCCCCAACACAACCAACAAGAAGAAACCTCAATTAATCGTTACCTACACCGAATACTGACATGTGTGGAATCGTTGCCTATATTGGAAAGAAAGAAGCTTATCCGATCATAATCAAAGGTTTGAAAAGATTGGAATACCGTGGGTATGACAGTGCCGGTATCGCTTTATTGAACAATGGTGAGATCAATCTCTTCAAGCGGCAAGGGAAGGTATCGAACCTTGAAGAATATGCTGCGGCCTTCGATCTTGGTGGCTATTCCGGTATTGGACATACGCGATGGGCCACCCACGGAGCACCAAATGATGTGAATGCCCACCCACATCCTTCGTCGGAAGGGGATATCGTGCTGATCCATAACGGCATCATTGAAAACTATGATTCCCTCCGAAAAGAACTCAGTAACCACGGATATACCTTTCGTAGTGAAACGGATACAGAAGTACTTGTGCACCTTATTGATGACATCCGAAAAAATGAAGGAGTACCGTTGGCGGAAGCTGTTCGTCTTGCCTTACATAGTGTTGTTGGTGCTTATGCGATCGTTGTTATGTCAAAGAATGAGCCGAATCAACTTGTTGCAGCACGAAAAAGTTCACCATTAGTTGTAGGGATCGGGACAGAAAATGACTTCTATTTGGCATCGGATGCAACGCCAATCGTTGAATATACCAAACGTGTGGTTTATCTGGAAGATGAGGAGATTGCAGTTGTTGACCTCAAAGAAGGACTCAAGATCTTCAACATCAAGAACCAGGAAAAGACTCCCTATATCCAGCAGTTAGAGCTGCAACTTGAAGCACTTGAAAAAGGTGGCTACGAGCATTTCATGCTGAAAGAGATCCACGAACAACCACGGTCGATCAAAGACTGTTTCCGGGGTCGTTTGAATGCAGAAGAAGGATGGGTTTCGTTAGGCGGGATCAAAGAATACGAGCAAAAAATGATCAATGCGCAGCGTATCGTTATGGTCGCTTGCGGAACATCCTGGCATGCTTGTCTTGTAGGAGAATACTTATTTGAAGACCTTGCGCGCATCAATGTCGAAGTGGAATACGCAAGTGAGTTCCGATACAGAAACCCGATCATTAATGAAAATGACGTGGTGATCGCCGTATCACAATCAGGCGAAACGGCAGATACTTTGGCAGCACTGGAACTGGCAAAATCAAAAGGCGCGACGATATTGGGAGTTTGTAACGTAGTTGGGTCCTCTATATCACGTATAACAGATGCAGGATCCTACACACACGCCGGACCGGAGATCGGTGTAGCTTCGACAAAGGCCTTTACAGCTCAGGTTACCGTGCTTACCTTAATGGCACTGTCGCTGGCGCACAAAAAAGGAACCTTGAGCGATAGTAAGTTCCACACGATGCTTGCTGAACTGGAAGCAATCCCGGAAAAAGTCAAGAAAGTACTCGATCAGAACCCTCAGATAGAAAAGATCGCAGATATCTACAAGAACGCGACCAATGCACTGTACCTTGGTAGAGGAAGTTCATTCCCGGTTGCATTGGAAGGTGCACTTAAGTTAAAAGAGATATCCTATATTCATGCTGAAGGGTATCCTGCGGCCGAAATGAAACATGGACCTATCGCATTGATCGATGAAAATATGCCTGTGTTCGTCATCGCTACGCAAGGAACATCCTATGAGAAAGTGGTATCCAACATTCAGGAAGTTAAGGCGCGTAAAGGTCAGATCATCGCCATTGTGACAGAAGGCGATCAGCATGTCAAGGAGATCGCTGACCACGTGATTGAGATCCCTGAAACCGACGAGCACTTAGTTCCGCTTTTAGCGACTATCCCACTTCAATTACTCTCTTATCATATTGCAGTAATGAGGGGATGCAACGTAGATCAGCCGCGCAACTTGGCGAAGTCAGTTACGGTGGAGTAGTGTGAAGGGGTTTTGGGCTGGTATGGAAACCTATCTCGGCCTTCTGAAGATAAAGTAACTGCTCTCACCGTCGCCATTTTCCAACATAAGCGATCCCTCCCAGACAATGTAAGCATCTGTAAGTGTTTTTGTAAGGGAGCCGTTACTCACCCGTTTTCCGGCATAAGAAACGATGATCTCAACTTGCCCTTGAACGAAATTGGTACCAGAAATTTTGTATACCTTCTCAGGACTGGAAACGTAAAAGAAACTTCCTGTAACAGTTTCGTCTTTGTGGAAAGTCATTGAACCTTTGATCTTTTTACCTTCCAGTTCACCGGTGTAATTGTTCGTCTGTGCTTTAACAAAAGCCGGTGCAACCAGAAACAGACAAAGGAATAGGAACAGATTTTTCATTTTTATTTTGTTTTTATGTGTGAGTATACCTCTTTAATCATTGATCTTTGAATCGATTTATGGCCATCCTGAGCCTCAATATTGATGTAAGGACGTTCGAATCTTTCACAATAGATCGATAGTGACCCATCATCAAAGGCATCATGACTCTGTAAAACTACATTTCTTTTCAATGATTTAAAATATTCGAAGTCTGAAATTTCTGTGACCAAGAAAAAATCATCAGGGTCTTCGCTCGGGTTGATGTTCACTTTTTCTGCATCCGGATTTCCCAAATAACTTTTGATCGAATACTGATCATTCGTGTTATTGTGTAGTGCAACCAAGTACGTTTTTTGATCCTCAGGTAAAATATGTTCCAGGATGTTTTTTGTGAATCGTGCAAGTGAAACGGAAATCTCAGCGGGATAACTCTTATTGTGCTTCTTCAATGAGTTATTCAAACCGATTATCGAGAAGATCCTGTTGGGATCGACAAAATAATCGTTCTCTCCATGTCCATATTTCAACAACCGCGAACCAGATTGCTTTAATTCCACCATTGCTGCGTGATATATCTCTTCGTGAACTTCTTTGAAAGCATCTACAGAGGTGTTCTCGTCGTCGTGCAGGGATAAAAAAACAGCGACCGAATCGGTAGATCCAATCGTAACTAATTTGCATGTTCGCGTGCCCAAATCAAAGCTTCGGTAACTTTCAGCAGGCGACAATGCCAATATCACCAAAGCGATCAGAATAATGAATGGTGCTCCTTTCATGGATGTGAACAAGCTGAAGCTTTAAAGAATAAGAGGATCTAATCCGTTTACTTCATAAAAGTAGACAGGAAATTGCGGTTATGCCAAGACGAAAAGAATTTTATGAAATTTTTTTACTATTTTTCCTAGAATAAGTTGAGATTACACAACCTAATCCATTCGATTAGATTTCACGCCGACACATGCACTGAATGCAGGATCTTTTGACATTTGAACCCAATGAGTCCATTTACGGATTGACCTTCCTTCTTGCGGTTGTTGTCAGAGCCTACTTTTTTTTCAGAGAGTGTCACAAACAAGATCTTTCATTGAACAATGCGAGCTTTATCATGCTCACCGCGTTCACTTTCTTTCTGATTGGAGCAAAGTTGATGACCTTTCAAACTACAGACTGGGAGCTGCTTTTGGTTCAGCACCAATTACCTTCTGCTCATGGTAAAACGATAATCGGAGGTCTGCTCTTCGGTCTTTTCGGGTTCTACATTTCGAAAGCACTTTTGAAGGAATGGTCTATTACTCCTGATGTGTTGGCTATTGCACTTCCAGTAGCAATGGGGATCCAGCGTATCGGTTGTCTCACCACAGGTTGTTGTCACGGCGAGATAACGGATGGATGGCTGGGCGTACAATACGACAGCTGCTCCGTAGCGGGAATGCACCAAATGAGTGAAGGATGGATCGCTCCGAACACCGCACTGACGTTACCCGTTTTTCCGGCACCACTGCTTATCAGCCTGGGATGTTTCTTGATCGCTTACATCATCCATTTTCTCCGAAAAAAGGCACGATTACATCGCGGATATTTTCTCCTCATGGTATCCATGTACCTCATGCTGACATTCTTCACTGACCTGTTCCGCTCGGGATTCAATAATCCACTTTTCGGCCATGAATTCGCTGGACTTAAGCTTATTCAGTGGGTAGAACTGACGGTCGCTGTACTGCTGTTTTTGATCTATCGAAAACTCGGCAAGAACGGACCGGCTGAGAAAAATCGTTCTTCGGAACTCAATCAAAAAGGAAGGATACTCCTATTGATACTGAGTGGCACACCTGTGCTGTTCTTCTGGAGCTGGTTCGATGGCCTCGAACAAACAGCACTCATTATCACCTACGTACCCGTTTTACTTTTCTCTTTGGGACATTTGAACATACCGGTATTCAGGTTCTATCAGGTGAGCACGCTGGCTTCCACGCTGTTGATCGTTGTATTCGGACGAACAATCATTGCACAGGACCAAAGACCTTCCATCATCAACCGGGAACACTTCCCATCAAGCGGAGAGCACAGTTATACCCAGATCGATGTAGGTTACGAAATGGAGACGCACAATCACTTTGACGGGGCCATGCAACAGAGTGGATGTGGTGGATCATACTACACACCTACAGGCAGTGAATACCGACATACCTCGCATTCCCTCGCGGCCAATTACAGTAAGGTAAAAACGCGTGATCGCTTCGAAAAACACACCCTAAAGAGCGGCTTAGTTGCTACCTACACCAATGAAACCATCTTGGATTCGACCTACTTCAAAAACTTTGTTCTCGGGAATATCTGGGGTAAGTACAACTTTGACAGTCGCTGGATCGGAGGTGGACTGGGGTTATCCGTCGGTTACAACATCGCTCAGGACAGGTTTTCAGGTGACATACCCGTTCGAACCGGAGGGCCATCGCTAAAAGGAGATATACTTTGGGATATCAGAGTTTTACCGACCAGAGTGCTTTATCTTTTCGCAAGTAATGGCAATGACTACTTCAACAATGGTCTCAACCATGTTATTCCTCTCCGACCTGTGCAATTTGGGATTGGATCGGGAATGGGTCAACTCAACGGGACACGCTTCCAATTGGGGATCGTGCAGTACAACAAATACCGGTTGGCTGTTATGGGAGAGATTTCTTATTTCTATCGAAACGCACTAGGCATGAGTGTGCGCTATATGCATGACGAGGAGTTCGGAATCTCCTTTTCCACAGGGATATCTTACCGATTTGACCAGAAATGAGTTATTTCCGGAAAATGAAATAGACGGCTAGAACCATACAAGCCATCCCTGCAAAATGGTTCCACTTGAAGCTTTCCTGTTTAAAGAAAATGAGCGAAAAAAGCACGAAAACCAGCAAGGTGACAACTTCCTGAATCACCTTCAGCTCGAGAAGAGAAAACGGACCGCCATGATCTTTGAAGCCGATCCTGTTCGCAGGGACCTGCATACAATATTCGAAGAAAGCAATCCCCCAGCTGATGAGGATCACTGCAAATAACCCAAGACCTGCCAGTCGTTTCGATCCGCTAAACTTTAAATGCCCATACCATGCGAGCGTCATGAAGATGTTCGACAGTGCCAGTAATCCGATCGTGTAAAGTCCTTTTACTCCCATTACGCTAAATTTCAATAAAGTATCCATTGCCTTTAGGCCTGCAAAGCAAATATTTCAATATCATCTTGTTAATTCCGGTTGTTTGACGAAATTTAGGAT
>JBKCAB010000557.1:0-5900 GCA_046307935.1 Bacteroidota bacterium
TTTATTAAATTAGTGATTCACTGGTTCAACCCAATCGCCATTTTCCCTGATGAGTTCGACGAGTGCTTCTACAGCCTGATCTTCCGGAACATTCCGTTTTACAACATTCTTTTCTTTGTATAAGTTGATTTTGCCAGGTCCGGTTCCAACATATCCGTAGTCCGCGTCTGCCATCTCCCCAGGTCCGTTCACGATGCATCCCATGATCCCGATCTTGATCCCCTTCAGATGGGAGGTAACTTTGCGGATCTTGGTCGTGGTTTCCTGGAGGTCGAATAAGGTACGGCCACATGACGGACATGAGATATACTCCGTTTTGGAAATCCGCGTGCGAGTGGCCTGGAGAATACCAAAAGCGCTAGAATGAACAAGTGCTGCTCGTACATTCGACTCGATCCATACACCGTCTCCGAATCCGTCAATGAGTTGACTACCGATCTCACTGGCTACACTGAGCTGAAAGTTTTCTTCATCACTCGTATGGTGCGATTTGCGCAATATCACAGGGTTAACAATGTTGTTTTTCGCAATATTTAAATGAAAATAACGAATAACATGCGCCCAGTTCGAGTAATTCGTGTCTGCAACAAGAATAGCCAGCGGCAATTTACGGTACAAATCTGCGTTGAACTGATCCGTTTTTACCAGTAAAAATATCTTGCGGGCCATGAGTTCATCCGTCAACTCTTCTTCGCGAACCAACGGATAAAAACCTGATTTTTCCTGGTATATCGTATTCCAGATCGAGAGGTCCACAATAACACCCAACATTCCGGGCGCCTCAAAATTTATTTCGTGTTTTCCAATATAAATATAATCAGCAGCTGGTTCTTTAATGTGCCATTTATCCAAAGGTTGCGAATAGGCATACCCGAAGGGAAAAAGACTAGCTGGTGATAGGGCATCTCTGCCTGAGAGATCACCAATGACAACGGGCGCGTGTTTGCCGCCGATGTTTCCTATCTCTGATGACTTTCGCCGTGAATACGCAAAAGGATTGTACGGAAGATCTTCAATACCGATCAAAGGAAGGTCAAGGACATTCGTTTGTGTGTTGAATTTTTCGGCCAGCTTACGTGCTACAGGGATCTCGAATTCAGGCTCTTCGGTGAGCGAAACACGAATGGTATCCCCTATTCCGTCCTCAAGTAAAGTACCAATACCAACGGCAGATTTAATCCGACCATCCTCCCCGTCACCCGCTTCCGTTACTCCGAGGTGGAGCGGATAACACTTTCCGTTGTCGATCATTCGTGCAACCAGTAAGCGGTAAGCCTGAACCACGACAAGAGTATTGCTGGCTTTCATAGAAATGACCAGATTGTGAAAATCACGTTTCTCACAAATGCGAATGAATTCATAAGCGGACTCGACCATTCCCTCCGGTGTATCTCCGTATCGGCTTAAGATCCTGTCGGAGAGCGAACCGTGATTCGTGCCAATGCGCATAGCCGTTCCATGTTCCTTGCATAAAAGAACAAGCGGGGTGAACTTTTCCTCAATCCTTTCAAGTTCCTGAAGGTAACTGTCATCCGTATATTCGAGCTCCTCAAACTTCTTCTTGTCGGCATAGTTACCAGGATTCACACGAACCTTCTCCACCAGTTTGGCCGCGATCTCGGCTGCATTCGGAGTGAAATGAATATCCGCTACTAACGGGGTGTCATAGCCTCTTTTTAGAAGCTCTTCTCTGATAACACCCAGATTTTCAGCCTCTTTCTTGCTTGGCGCGGTAAGTCGTACGATCTCGCATCCGGCATCAATCATTCTGATCGATTGTTCAACGGAAGCGGAAGTGTCCATTGTGTCGGTTGTTGTCATGGACTGCAAGCGAATAGGGTTTTCTCCCCCTAATCGGACCTTGCCGATTTGAACTTCGAGTGTCGGCAGTCTTTTACGGTTCAAAAGGTCAACACAGTACTCGCCGTGAGCACCAAGATTGCCAAGAATTTTTTCGATCGATCCCATATAATGCTAACAAATTTAGGCAATATAATGTTGACTGATACCTACTTCACACAGCCGTAATGTATTAAGAATAGTTGTTAAAAACCGGATTGTGAGCCGAAATAACACTAACTTCGGTACTTTGCTATACTGTGGAAAACAATGAAAACTGTAAAATTTACCGGACAAGTCAACGAGGAATTCTACAAAGTACTGCGAAAGCGGGTAAATGAATATTTCAAGTTGAAGAATATTTCAAGGCACGCAAATGCAAAAATGATCCTGAAGTCAGTAAGTATGTTACTGATGTATGTGGTGCCCTTTATGTTGCTTTTGAGCGTTCAAATGCCTGTGTGGGCTCAGATCCTGACGTGGCTTTTCATGGGTTTTGGACTGGCAGGAATAGGACTTTCTATCATGCACGATGCCAATCACGGAGCCTATTCGAACAATGAGCGTATCAATAAGTTCATCGGATATTCCCTGCTCTTGCTTGGGGGAAGCGATCTGAATTGGAGAATACAGCACAACATGTTGCATCATACTTACACGAATGTGCATGGCTTGGACGAAGACATCAGTCCGGTTCCAATCTTGCGCTTCTCTCCCGGAGCAAAGCGTTTGCCCGTGCACCGATTTCAGCACATATACGCCTGGTTCCTTTATGGAATGATGACGATCATGTGGGTCTTGTCTAAAGATTTTGTTCAGGCAGCTCGCTACAACCGTCTTGGCTTACTGTCTTCGCAAAAAACAACGATCGCAAAACACGTTCTTTTCCTGATCTGCTTTAAAATCATTTATCTCTCTCTTTTCATCGGTCTTCCCATCATTCTCACGGACATGCCCATATTGGTTGTGTTGGGCGGATTTTTCCTCATGCATTTCGTGGCGGGCTTCATTCTGGGAATCGTTTTTCAGCCGGCGCATGTTGTACCGGTATCGAATTTTCCTGTTCCTGATCCTTCGGGCAATGTAGATGCAGATTGGGCGGTGAGTCAGCTCTTGAACACTGCTAATTTTGCACCAAAGGCCCGCCTGCTTTCATGGTATGTAGGAGGATTGAATTTCCAGATCGAACATCATCTTTTCCCCGGAATATGTCATGTACATTACAAGGAACTTTCGGCCATTGTGAAAAGAACAGCAAACGAATATGGCTTACCGTATTACGAATACAAAACGTTCCTGGGCGCTTTGATTGAACACGGCAAGATGTTATATGATCTCGGTCACTCGGACAATGCCCGTGCCGTTCATGCACATTGAGGAACTGCGTTCATATTGCCTGAGTTTTCCAGCCACTGCTGAAGGCTTTCCTTTTGATGAGCAAACACTCGTCTTCAAGGTCGGTGGAAAGATGTTTGCATTGGCTGACGTGAATTCATTTGAAAGTATAAACCTGAAATGTTTACCTGAAACGGGTGTTGAGCTTCGGGAACGCTATGCGGGTATCACGCCCGGATATCACATGAACAAAAAGCACTGGATCACCGTGAAATGCAATGCCGATGTATCGCGGGAACTCGTCCTTGAACTGATCCGGAGTTCATACGAGTTGGTGGTGAACAGTTTGACTAAAAAAGTAAAGCATGAGCTTGCGTTGGGACAAATACCTCTGGAGCGTAAGGATCGCTAAAACACGCAGTCAGGCGACAGAACTGCTGCAAAAGGGCAAGATCAGGATCAATGGTTCGGAGATCAAGCCGTCCAAAGAACCGCGGGTGGGTGATCTGATCGCCGTTTCGAGAAGCGGTGCAGTTTTCAGTTACAAAGTGCTTGGATTACTGGATAAAAGAGTTGGCGCCAAGTTGGTACCGGAATATTTGGATGATGTCACGCCTCCGGAAGAGCTTGAAAAACACAAGCGCTATCAGACTGCCCAAAGTGCATACAGACAATATGGTACGGGTAAGCCTTCGAAAAAGGACCGCCGAGACCTGGATGAATTCCTCGACGGCTGGGAATAAAAATTTTCGATCTCCTGTAACTTTTCTTTCTCTCATAGGTCTAACATTAAAAGCACGACCAAAACTCATTAAATCAAAGAAAAGTGATATGAAAACAGCACTCTACACATTATCATCCGTTCTGTTAGCGGGACTAAGCTATGCACAAGTGAACGAACAGGAAGGACCAGACACTACCCGTATGAACATGGGAAAGGTGGAGATCATCATTGTTGATCATGAAAACGCTGATTTTGCCGATACGATAGATGCGTCTCCCAGCGAGGAAGAGCTAAAAAATTTTGAGGCACATTGGGCCGGTTTAGACATGGGATTTGGGGTGATGCTCAACAATGCGATGTCCGCATCCTTTGATAACTATGATTACTGGGAAAATGATCCAGCGAGGTCAATGACATGGAATTTGAATCTGTTGGAATACAAATTCCCGATCTTCCGTCAGTATGTGGGTATCACAACCGGCCTCGGTGTCAGCTGGACGCAGCTTGCTTTCCGCGATAATTATCTTCTGCAATCGGGAAATGATACCTTGTTCGCAATTGTCGATACAGTGAATGCATACAGCAAGAATAAATTGAACGCCTCGTATCTTACCGTGCCCGTTCTGTTGGAGTTTGCCACCAACGAAGATGCCGACAAGAGCTTTTACCTTGCTGCCGGTGTTGTGGGAGGCGTAAGAATGACTTCCAAGGTAAAAAGAAAGGGAGAGTTTGAAGGAAAGGAGTTTAAGCAGGAAGACAAAGGCGTATATGGGCTGAATGCATTTAAGCTCGACGGAATGGTGAGAATAGGTTACGGTTCATTCGGTGCCTTTGCATCGTACAGCCTGCTTCCTCTCTTTGATACGGAGAAAACGACGGAGGTTTACCCGTTAACTTTCGGATTGACGATCAATTTTTAAGTAGCAACCTGATCATAGGGTTGAAGGGGCGGGGTCATTCCTGCCCCTTTTGCGTTTGTTCATGCCTTGAATATTAAAAGATTCCCGGCCCATGCAGCAGAGATAATAGCAAATAAAAAGGGGGACCAGACGATCCCCCTTTCATTTATGTCATGGTGAAATTACTTCTTCACAACGTTGAACTGTGCCGACTTACCGTCTTCGAAAGTTACATTGAAGATGTAAGCTCCGCTGTTCAGGTCAGAGATGTTCATGTCTGCTGTACCGTTTGCAAGGTTGATATCAGTTGTTTTAACCGTTCTTCCTGCAAGGTCGGTGATGTTGAGTACTGCAGCACCCTCTGCATCCAAAGAGATGCTGATGTTTTCTGTAGCAGGGTTTGGATAAACAGAACCGCTGATAGTAGCCGACTCATTGATTCCAAGCTCAGCTTCGTTGAATACTTTCAAACCGATAGCAGGGACCACATCCGTTCCAAATCCTGAAGCAAACCACGCACCGTCATTTTCGATCGGAGTAAGCGGCTGAAGGTAATAAGCTTCGTTCCACAGGTAGTTTGCTTTTGTGTCAAATCCGAGGAATACATCCAAGTTGAATGTTTGGATACACGCAAGGTAGCGTGCATCGTCCTCCAAGATCACCTGGTTGGTAAAAGATCCGTAAACAGTTGAATCCTGGAAGTCGCCAGCATAGTAATAGAACCCAGAAGCAATTTCTGTTAATGCATCAAAAGCAAGGTTTGCATCATTCAGATCTGCAAAAGCGTCGTCCCAACGCCAGAGGTACAACAGAATCTCTTCACCTGTAAGATCCACAGCAGATCCCATTGCCGAGAAGTACAAGCCTTCAGCACCAAGACGGCTGGCATTCGGATCTCTAAAAACGATACACTCAGAGAAAGATGCTGTGTTATCAGATGGACGGTATCCGTTATTCGAAACCGGCACATCCCCTTCTGTAGCATCCATTGTAGCCAAGGCATAGATCTTGTCGTTCACAACGAAGTCAGACGAGATCGTGTTGTCTGCGTCGTATTCGTCAGCTATCCCAAGGTCAACCGTATATGTGAGTGTATAACGCCC
>JBKCAB010000558.1:0-2329 GCA_046307935.1 Bacteroidota bacterium
TTTACCTGTACCGGTCCTTCCAACGAGGATCACATTCGATTTTTCGATCTCAACTTCATCACGGCGAACCGGTTGGTTTAGTCGCTTGTAGTGATTGTAAACCGCTACGGACAAAACTTTCTTTGCATCGTCCTGTCCGATGACATATTCATCGAGTCGTGCTTTGATCTCAGCAGGTTTCAATATGTTCAAGGGTTCATCCTTACCCGGCGTCTTTTGCTGGAGGTCTTCTTCCTTGATGATTGAATGCGCTTGTGAAACACAACTTTCACAAATATGACCGGAAACTCCTGCGATCAGAATACCGACCTCATTTCTCGTGCGACCGCAAAATGAACATCCTGCTTCTTTCTTGGACATTTTATGTTCGATAAACAGCCTCTCCCAAGCCGGGAGAGGCTATGATTTAATGCTTAAATTTAGATCATTTCGGATTGCGAACCAATACTTCGTCAACCATACCATAATCTTTAGCCTCTTCCGATGTCATCCAGTAATCACGGTCTGAGTCAGCCCAAACTTTCTCGTAAGGTTGTTTGGAATGATGTGCGATGATCTCGTAGAGTTCTTTTTTCAACTTTTGGATCTCACGGGCTGTGATCTCTATATCAGAGGCCTGTCCCTGTGCACCGCCTAGCGGTTGGTGGATCATTACGCGGGCATGTTTCAAACAAGAACGTTTCCCTTCAGTACCGGCGCACATAAGCACAGCTCCCATAGAGGCTGCCATGCCAGTACATATAGTGGCTACATCGGGTTTAATGTACTGCATTGTATCGTAAATACCAAGTCCGGCATAAACGGATCCTCCCGGTGAGTTGAGGTAGATCTGTATATCTTTTGAGGCATCGACAGATTCCAGAAAAAGCAGCTGCGCGTTGATGATGTTTGCGACGTAATCATCGATACCTGTACCGAGAAAGATGATCCTGTCCATCATGAGTCGCGAGAATACGTCCATTTGGGTCATGTTCAACGGACGCTCTTCGATGATATAGGGAGTAAGTGAAGATTCGATGTAGTGGTCTACGTGCATGCTGGTTAGCCCCATGTGCTTCGTAGCATACTTTCTGAATTCGTTCTTGTCCATGTTGTAATGTTTGTGTTATGAACGCTAAAGATAAGCCCAAAGTTGGTAAACAGGATGTTTTTTCCGCTTTAAATTTCGTTAAAAGGTCAATGATGAAAAAAGGTAATTTAGCAATATGCTGCCGAGTGATGTAAAAGGCCGTCGCGTGTTGATCTCTCCCTTGAATTGGGGCATGGGACATGTTGCGCGGTGTATTCCGTTGATACATCAATTCATTTCGACAGGGAATACTGTTTTTGTAGCTGCAAATGCTTATCAGACCAGCATTTTTAGAGCTTATTTTCCAAGGATCCAGTACATTGAACATTCAGGTTATCCGTTTGGATTTGGAGGAAGGGGCAAATTTGAATTCGATCTTCTGATGCAATGGAACAAATTGCGAGATAGATTGAAGTTTGAATTGAATGAGGTGAATTATTTGGTTGATATACACAAGATCGATCTGGTTATTTCAGATCATCGGTATGGATTTCGATCAGAGAAATGCATGTCGATTTGCCTGACACATCAATTGAATCTTCCTGTAAGGTGGTATGAAGGTTGGGTGCAAAAGATGCATTATCATTATTTGCGGAAGTTCGACGAGATTTGGGTTCCGGACAACGAAGATTCCGAATATGCCGGTGAGCTGAGTCGTAACAAAGCGAATCTCATAGTAACCTCTATCGGTCCATTGTCTCGATTCACTTTGTATGACAAAGTCGAAAAGGATCTGGAGGAGCTAGTTATAGTGAGTGGACCGACTGTTTATGCCAAGCAATTCCTTGATGAGGTATTGATTCAAACGAAGAAAACAGAAAAAGTGCCAGTTGTAATCTGTCCAGAAGAGTTGATCCTAATGAAAGGCACTACAGGTTGTTCCATGATATCGTCCAAAAATTGGCCTAACGCTGATGCATTTATTCTGCGGGCAAAGAAAATTATTTCCCGTTCAGGATACTCTACCATAATGGACCTGATCGAATTGGGTGTACCTTTTGATATTAGCGCAACTCCGGGACAACGTGAGCAGGAGTACCTCAAACAATTGTGGGATAATAAGCAAAAGACGAAATAATATTGTACGATGACTCAAAAGTGACGTCAGAGGTACAAAAAAAAATCCCGCCATTAAGGCGGGATTTTAACTTGAATATAATAATTACTTCACGATAGCCGAGAAGTTAGCATCGGCGGCGAACTTAAGGAATTCACGGTCTTTAGCCGCTTTTGCCTTAAGGCTTCCATCTGTACCAAAAG
>JBKCAB010000559.1:0-1017 GCA_046307935.1 Bacteroidota bacterium
ACCCGCGTTGCTGCTCGTCCAGGTGAAAAGTGTACCCGGAACTGCATTCGCTGGCGTAAAAGAAACTGTCGCACCATTACAAACACTTTGATCGTTGATCGGATTGACTGCCAGCTGCGGAAGCACAGTTATTGTTAACACAAACGGAGGTCCTGCGCAGCCCCCGCTTGCCGAAGCTACCGGGGTAACCTGATACGTCAACGTTTGTGGAGAGGCAGATGGGTTTAAAAGTGTTTGAGTCACAGAAGGTGAAGGAACTGCTGAGGAACTTTCCCCGCTTACGAATGCATTTGCAGGAACCGTCCACGTGTACTGGCTTCCAGATGGAATCACATTTGGTAATTGGTCAGACGGAATAAAATTGACTGCCGTTCCGGAACAAACCGTTAGACTCGCATTGCCAATAAACGGAATAGCATTGGTTGTCACGATCAGCTGATCAGTAGCTGCAGGACATGGTCCATTACCAGTGCTCGTCACCGTCAGTGTTGCTTGTCCATTAAATGCAAGCGGTGGAGTCCAGGTTGGGGCAACTATGGAAGCAGACGGCGAAAAGGTGCCACCGGAATTTGATGACCAGATCACTCCTGTGGCTGTACCAGAAAAAGTTGCATTCAACGGCGGTGTTGAGCCTGACTGACATATGATCTGATCTGCACCTGCATTCACAACGGGTGGTGGAAGTATCTGGATCTGAACGATATCTGATGCGGGAAGACATGGTCCCACCGGGTCATCCGTTGTCAGCGTCAGTGTGATCGTCCCTGTGAAACCTGCAGGCGGCGTAAAGGTGCTTGTTAATGACGATGGATTTGAGAAAGATCCTCCTCCTGCAGAAGTCCATTGCCCCTGTGAGGCTGCACCGCCAATCAAACCACTCAGGTTCACTGATTGATTGATGCATATCGGAGCATAGTTTCCAGCTTCAGCTGTAGCATTTAGATTGACAATAGTAGTGGTTGTCGCTACCACCGTTGGACAAGGACTCTGCGGATCGGTGTAAGTCAGTGAGAAAAT
>JBKCAB010000560.1:0-1504 GCA_046307935.1 Bacteroidota bacterium
CAGCGCCGATTTGGGATCATTCATCACCAGACGTTGCATGTAATAATCGTAATATTCAGGGATGTACCCGAGAAGTCCGCCAAGACTGCCATCCCATTGGGGTGTAACAGGTATGTTGTTGGCTGATTCCGGCCGAAATATCAGTTGGAGAACTGGAATGAACAGGACGATGGAAACTAGATTGAAGACAACGAACAGAAAGTTGCACAGGATTACGAGAATCGCTCTCCATTTATAGTTAAACGTGTATCTGTAGATCTCCAGAATTCCTTTCATGTCCTACAAATATACGAAGATATGATTGGGACGATTTGAATTTGCATAGCGATAAAAAATCTGTTCTGTTGAACGTGTATCGCTTCAGCCACAGTATCTTTACAGCATGAGTTCGATCAGACAGCAAAGAATTGAAAAAGTCATCAGGGAGGAACTTTCCTTGTTCTTTCAGCGAAATTCGCGGGAGATCTGCTTGGGAAGTATGGTGAGTGTAACACAGGTGAGGGTAACCTCCGACCTCTCCCTGGCACGATGTTATATTAGTGTTTTCGCCGGAGCAAAACCGCAGGAGGTGCTTGAAAACATCAATCTATTTACCGGAAGGATTCGAGGGGAGGTGGGAAAAAGCTTGAAAAACATGCGAAAGATCCCTGATTTAGCCTTCTTTATAGATGATTCCATGGAATATGCTGCGAAGATCGATGAACTGCTGAAAAAGAAGTAAAGATCAACTTCTCCTTCTACATAGCGCGCCGATATCTCTCGAACCGACGAAGAAAGAATGTCATTAATCGGATCACGACCATCTCCGTAGTAGGCATTTCGGTCATCACCGCTGCATTGGTGATCTTACTTTCTGCATTCAACGGAATAGAGAAAATGATCGAAAAGCTTTATTCGGATTTTGACCCTGATATTGTTGTGCGATCTGCTCAAGGCAAGACATTCGATCAAGGTTTGGTTGATCTGGAGCAGTTGAAAGCTATTGAAGGAGTAGAGAACCTGTCAAGAGCGACGGAAGAGATCGTAGTGATCAAGCACGAAAAGAAGTGGGTCAATGCCACCATGGCCGGTGTGGATGCTTCCTTTTTGAAGATCTCCCGAATGAAAAATCATATGGTCGACGGTAAACCTATTCTTGCCAGTAAAGGGTCCGATCTCGCATTGATCGGTGCCTCATTGCTGGACAAGCTGGGCGGTTTTATTCCGGAGAGGTCCGGCTATGAAACCGTACAGATCTACGCGCCCAGAAGAGATGCAAAAGTCAGTTTAGGAGGCAACCCATTCAAAATTCGCATGATCAATGTAGCGGGAAGGATCAATTTCAACCGAGAGGTCAATGCAGAGCGCATCGTTGTGCCGTTGGAATTTTCGCGTGAAATGCTGAATTACGGAGAGGACATCTCTGGTGTTTATGTAGATGTGAATGATAAATATGCGAACGATCAGGTAAAAGAGGCTATTCAAACTAAACTGGGCGATGATTTCAGGGTGATCACTAATTACG
>JBKCAB010000561.1:0-4386 GCA_046307935.1 Bacteroidota bacterium
GGTAACTACAAGTAACGGATCGTGTACGTCAGCAGCGAGTGCATCCTTCAGCATAGCAGCGCAGCTTGTTACCCCTGTAGCACCGACGATCACAACAACAGCTGCGACTTGTTCAGCAGCGGGCACAGCCACGATCAGCAACTATGTAGGCACACAGACGTATACGTTTACCCCTGCCGGACCTACGGCAGGAGCGGCAGGAGTGATCTCCGGAATGGTGTTCGGAACATCCTACACAGTTACGGCAGGTAATGGATCGTGTACTTCAGCTGCCAGTGCATCATTCAACATTTCTGGACAGCTTAACGTTCCTGCAGACCCTGTGCTCACCATCACACAACCAACTTGTACAGCTCCAAATGGGACAATCGTTGTGACTAGTCCAACGGGCGCAAACCTTGAATATAGCAACGGTGGCACATATCAGTCTTCACCAACATTCAGTGCATTGGCAGCGGGTAACTACTCAGTTACCGTTCAGGATGCTGTTTCCGGATGTACGTCCAATGCAATAACTGCCGTTGTAAATGCGGTGCCAGCTGGTCCGTCCGTTTCTCTTGTTAACCAGACGAACATTTCATGTGCCGGAGTGAATGACGGTTCACTTGAAATATCGATCAGTGGTGGATTAGCTCCATACGGTCAATCGTGGGCACCAAATGTTGGAAATGGCAACATCATCTCCAACCTCTCAGCTGGCACCTACACGATTGCTGTTACGGATGCTAACGGTTGTACGGCGACGTCATCCTTTAATATAACCGAGCCTGGAGCTTTGGTTGTAGCAGGTGTCGCTCAGAACATCGATTGTGCTGTAGGCCCTGGGGCAATTACTACAACAGTATCAGGCGGTACCGGACCATTTAGCTATAGCTGGATTCCGGGTGGACAGACGGGATCATCAATTTCAGGCTTGTCTTCAGGCACATACTCGGTAGCAGTGACAGATGCAAATGGTTGTTCGAATGCGGCTTCCTTCACAATTGGTCTCACCGGTTCTCTGGTTATTTCGACAACCCAAACAGCGGTGAATATCGACGAGGGAGAATCAGTCGACCTGACAGCTACCGGTGCTACAGATTATTTCTGGACACCTTCAATGGGATTGAGCTGTAACGATTGTTCAAATCCAACTGCTACACCTAGCCAGACTACAACCTATTCCGTTACCGGTTCGGATCAGTACGGGTGTACAGGCAGCGCTCAGCTTACGATCTTCGTGGAGCAGTTCTGTGATGATTTCTTTGTACCAAACATTTTCTCTCCAAATGGTTCGGGTCCAGATGTAAACAATACACTTTGTGTGGCTGGAAGTTGTTTGGTTGAGCTTCGTTATGAAGTATTTAATCGATGGGGTGAAAAAGTCTTCGAGACTTTCGATCAGGACAATTGTTGGGATGGAAATTGGCGGGGTGAGCCGGTTGGTACAGGAATTTTTGCCTACAAGCTTTATGCAAAGAAGCAAAATGGGGAGATCATCGAGCAGAGTGGCAACCTGACTGTTGTTTACTAAAAGTTAATAAAGCACATTATGAAAACAACATATATCATAAGAAGACTTTTCACAGCGATATTGGCATTTGGCGCACTGACGAACTTAAAAGCTCAGGACATCCATTTCTCTCAATGGGAATATTCACCAATGACCCTTAATCCTGCTCTTGCGGGAGCAAATTCACCAATGCAGGCAGTGATCAATTACCGTAATCAGTGGTCAAAAGTGGGGACAGCTTACCAAACGATGGCTGCTAGTTTCGATGCTCGTTTAAGTGAACCAAAACGAGGTCAGAGTGGTATATTCGCAGCCGGTTTGAATTTTTACAATGACCGTGCCGGCGCTCAGCGTATCTCAACCAATATCATGACACTTAATCTTGCTTATCATTTGCTAATTGATCGTGAAAGCATGCTTGGTATTGGTCTTTATGGAGCCTACGGACAGCGAGCCTTCTCCTCGGATGGTGCGCAGTGGATGAGTCAGTATGATGGCTTCGGCTATAATGCCTCATATGTAAGTGGTGAAGAATTCAATTCACCTTCTTTCAACATGTTCGATGCAGGTGCAGGGATCGTTTACTCATACAACATGCGTGGTGGATACATGACACAGAACATTCGAAAGCGCATAAATGTCGGCTTCACAGCTTTCCATGTTAATCGACCCAAATTTTCATTCATCGATCAGGATAATGAACGATTGGCAATACGTTATTCCGCTTTTTTTAACGGAGATTTCGGAATTAAAAATACGAGAGGAATAGTTCAACCAGGAATTTATTATCAGCGCCAAGGAGGACATCAAGAGATCATGTTTGGAATGAATTATGGTTATGTGCTTCATGAAGGATCTAGAGCGACCGGGTTTACTCGCCCGATGACACTTTTTCTTGGAATGTTTTATCGACTTCAGGATGCGGCAGTGGCGAGAGTTATGTTTGAATATGACCTTTTCTCTTTGGGATTTGCGTATGATATCAACCTGTCCAACTTGACATCGGTAACTAATTCAGTCGGCGGGTTTGAGCTTTTCATGCGTTATAATTTTGGTGATGGAGGTGGATTCCGCCAAGCGAAACCAATCAACAGGGTAAGATTCTGATTCAAAAGCCACCGTTTCAGGTGGCTTTTTCGTTAATTTGAGCATGCAACGCGGAGCACAGCAACTTACTTCTTTTGACCTCACTATTGTTGTGATCAGCCTGGTGATCGGCATGGGGATCTTCAGGACCCCGACGGAGGTAGCCGGTTATGCTGGAACTCCAATGATTTTTTTTCTTGCATGGGCTGCCGGTGCCCTGATCAGTTATTTCGGTGCGCTTACTTTCGCGGAGATCGGTTCACGCTATCCCGCGACAGGGGGATTTTACAAGATCTTCTCATATTGTTACAGCCCTGTCTTTGCATTCATGGTGAACTGGATCACTGTGATCTCGAATGCAGCCTCCACAGCTGCTGTAGCTATCATGGGGTCTGAGTACCTAGCATCAGTCCTCGCTCCGGAATCAGCTTATTTAAGTCAGTTCATAGCGTTTTTTACCGTTGTTATGCTCATGATCATCAATCTCATGGGGATCAGAGTCAGCAAGTCGGTGCTGAATGCGTTAATGATACTGAAGGTGCTTTTCATTCTCCTATTAATCAGCTGCGCATTTTTACCCTCTCAAGAGGTAGCGCTTTTAAAAGAGGCTCCGACTCATAACAGCGATGCTAATTCCTTCACGGCTTTTCTGTTGTGTTTTGTGCCGGTTTTTTTTACCTATGGAGGGTATCAGCAAACGATGAACTTTGGCGGGGATGTCGCTACTCCCTCCAGCACCTTACCCAGGGCCATTTCCCGAGGTATACTTTTAGTGATGTTGTTATATCTTGCCGTTAACTTTAGTTATTTCGAAGTATTGGGAATGGATGGGATGGCTTCAACAAAAACGCTCGCCTCCGATGTGATAGGGAGTGTTTTTGGCCCTACATCATCTATGATTGTTTCTGTAATTCTGTTCTTCGCTGTGATGACCTACGTCAATGTTTCGATCATGAGTAATCCGCGTGTTTATTTCGCCATGGCGGAAGATAAGGTTATGCCGGCGGCATTTCTCAAGGTGAATGAGCGCACTAATGTTCAAACTACGGGGGTGGTCGTTTTTTGCGGGATGATCTTGCTGACGCTCCTTTTCGTGAGTTCTTTTCAGAAGATCCTTGAATATGTCATGTTCTTCGATAGTATAAGTCTTATAGCAGCGGCAGCCGCAATCTTTGTGTTGCGCAGAAGGAAAACCGGGGAGAGAGAACCTGCCTTGTACCGCATGAAGGGCTATCCTCTAGTTCCGATCCTTTACATTGCTATCTATGGGGCGGTCAACATTAGTGTCCTCATTGCCAATCCGGCTGCATTCGGTTGGGGTGCATTACTCTTTATACTTGGATTCCCCCTCTTCTATTTGATCCGAAGAATGATTTCCGGCAGGAGCTAATCACCACCGGTCATCTCCAACATAGTTTTTAGATAAGGCCATCTCCAGTCACTATCAACATTGATTTTATCGAGGTTAGCATTCAACAGTCCGTAACTGCCATCATTGAGTAGCTCCTCCTCGAGCGTCCACCAGCAAAATCCCATTTGTTTGCCTACGGTGTAATTAGAAAGATCCTTGAGCCAGGATTCTACTTCCGGAGAAATACTGCTGCATCCAAATTCACCGAGTATGACAGGAGTGCAATGCGCGAAATTAGTATCCACAACATATCCCCAATTCTCTTCGAATTGTTTGAAGCGTTCTTCAGACGACACATCCATGTAGCGCACTTGTCTTTTCATCGCAAGCACATTTGCTTTTATCCAGCCGAATGAATAATTGTGTACCTCATAAACCAACTTGTTCGGAACTTCAA
>JBKCAB010000562.1:0-2181 GCA_046307935.1 Bacteroidota bacterium
CAGTGAAGTATGGAGCAGATGGAGCTTGTACTTTCGAATTCAAAAATACAGGCAACGAGCCACTGATCATTTCAAATGCGAAAGGCTCATGCGGTTGTACGGTTCCTGATTGGCCGAAGGAGCCTATTGCACCGGGAGCGAAAGGAACGATCACTGTAAAATACGATACAAAACGTCCGGGAGCGATCAACAAAAGTGTTACGATCACTTCGAATGCGGTCAATGAGCCAACAAAGGTCATTCGTATCAAAGGGAATGTGCTTCCAGCACCTGAAGGAACAGCTCCTGTGAATAACACTGGTGCACCAACCAATAATTAAGAATGAGGCTATTATTCGCGATCATAATATTAGCAATGAATTCTGCCACTGGCTTCGGTCAGATGGCAGAATTTAGCATTAAAGAACCCGTGGTCAAATTCCCAAAATCCAAGGAAGGTGCGGTTCTTGAACACGAGTATAAATTCACCAATTCGGGAAAGGCTCCGCTGATTTTCACAGGTTATTCTGTTCAGTGTACCTGTACAAAAGTAGTTGTGCCGAAAGAACCGATCGCACCGGGGAAATCGGGTGTAATCAAAATCACTTTTGACACCAACGGTAGAACCTTCTACCAGGATAGGGTCATCATCCTGAATACCAACACCAAGAAAAAAGAAGAAAAGGTTCGTTTTAAGGTCTATGTAGAGCCAAAACAATAGCCTTGTTAATAATTTCTTCTTCACTTCCCGCTTATCTTTTTGTATCTTTAGTTCAGTTTTAATCCTGGACTGATGTATTTGATTTTTGACACGGAAACCACTGGTTTACCTAGGGACTGGAATGCTCCTGCTACTGATATCACCAACTGGCCCCGTATCGTTCAGATTGCATGGCAGCTCCATGATGAAATGGGCCGATTGGTGGAACACAAGGATTTCCTGGTCCGCCCCGATGGTTTCGATATTCCTTTTGATGCGGAAAAAGTACATGGAATCTCTACGGAGCTAGCCATAAAATATGGTGAACCGCTTGATTTCGTCCTCGATCAGTTTAAACTGGCTCTGGAAAAGACCCATTTTCTGATCGGACACAATGTAGGATTCGATATCAATGTTACGAACTGTGAATTCGTCCGTCTAGGTGCTGAGCCTTTGCTCTCTGCATTACCAATCCTGGACACTTGTACGGAGTTGACGGCCGATCTTTGTCAGCTGCCCGGTGGAAAAGGAGGTAGACCCAAACTCCCTACTCTTACAGAGCTGCATTATTTTCTTTTCAATGAAGCATTTGAAGAGGCCCACAATGCGACAGCTGATGTTGAGGCAACCAGTCGTTGTATTCTCGAATTGATCAGAAAGGGTAATTTCTCGCTGGAAGTACTTGACAAGGATGAGCAATACCTGGAAAACTACCGCACATACAATCCCTCACCGATAGGTCGTACAGGACTAAAGCATATCAATCTCAAGGAGGAAAGTGCCAAATTAAAGGCAGAAACGGTACCGCAGGAAAATACCGGCGGAGATCATGAAGCAAATCGTGCGCGTCTTCAAAATACCGTATTTGCGCACTTACACAACCACACTCAATTCTCCATCCTTCAGTCAACTATCGATGTGGAGGGTTTGGTGAAAAGGACGGCAGCGTTGGGTATGCCGGCTGTTGCGCTTACAGATACAGCGAACATGATGGCCGCCTTTCATTTCGAGAAGTCGGTATCGGCTTACAATAAATCGATTCGGGCAGAGCGCGAAAAAGCGGAGGAAGCAGGACAAGTATTCACAAAGCAGGAGATTTTGCCGATCATCGGTTGTGAGTTTTACGTATGCAGAAATCACGCGGATAAATCTCAAAAGGACAATGGATACCAAGTTGTTTTGCTTGCAAAGAACAAAAATGGTTATAAGAACCTCATTAAGCTGGCTTCCATAGCATATACGAAAGGGATGTATTACGTTCCAAGAATTGATAAGGACCTGATCGCTGCTTACAGCAAGGACTTGATCGCGTTATCCGGAAATTTGTACGGTGAAATTCCAAGCCTTGTTCTCAATGTAGGGGAAGCACAAGCGGAGGATGCGCTGCTCTGGTGGAGGTCTCAGTTCGGCGCAGACTTTTACTTGGAGGTCATGCGTCACGGACAGGAGAATGAGGAAAGGGTGAATGCGACGCTGGCTAGGTTTGCTAAGAAGCATGGAGT
>JBKCAB010000563.1:0-1662 GCA_046307935.1 Bacteroidota bacterium
TTCTTGAGCCCCTTCCAGATTGCGGTTCAATTGAAACATCCCTTGATAACCACTCACAAGAGACATTGACTCGTTGATGAAAAATTTATGTTTGACCTGATAAAGCGTATTGGACAGATCCATCCAAATTCCCGGAATAGTTACTTTTTCCTCGAATTCTGTTAGCCGATTGAATGTTTGGCCTCCTTGAAGAGACCATTGATGCCTTCCGTAAAAGAACTTATTCTCAATAGATAGGTAGTGGTTCTGAAAAAGCTGGACGGGAATGATTCGATTCCTGCCCTGCTGTTCCACCTGAAATTCAGATGGATCTGGTACCGAATCATGTGAATGCCCCGGAATTCCCAGTCGACTCATCGAAAAAGTATAACGCACATGCATGGTCCAATTCTTTCGATTGGTTCCCATTGAGAACTTTAAGGCCTGATCAGTGAATCGTGAATTCTGAGCATAGCGTCCGTTAGGCAATTGGTAATCGGCGTGATTGGAATAAAGCGCTCCAACATTTATCCTAAATTTGTTTCCGGATATCTTGTAAAGAGCTGAGTTCCGCGTACCCATGGAAACCGATTCAAATTGGGTTCGGACATTAAGCTCATGATGACCCGCTGCAGCATAAGGCTCATCAATAAAATAGACAACACCTCCCAGCGCGTCAGCTCCATAGAGTAAGGACGATGGACCTTTGATCAGTTCGACCGATCCGATCCCAAGTTCGGTAATCCCCATTCCATGGTCGCCACCCCACTGCTGATTCTCGATCCGTAATCCATTCAAAAGCGTGATCACCCGCATTCCTTGAGAACCACGAATAACCGGTTTCGCAATTCCAACCCCGTTCGTTGCACTGTAAACACCAGGAATATTCGCAATCATATCAGCCGGACTATTCGATGGAAAGGTATTCAGATCAGCCAACTTTCGCGTCTCGATATGGAAAGAATTGTACTTTTGAGATTCCTGCTGATTGCTCGAGACGATCACCTCATCGAGATCAAGATGATGCTCCTCCAAAATGATGATGAGCCCTCCGGCTTTAATGTCCTGTGTCTTTATTTCAACCGCCCGTGTTTCGTAACCCACAGCGCTGACTCTTACGCTAAAACGTTCCGGTAATATAGAAGAAAAAATAAAAAATCCTGCGGTGTCGGTTAAACAACCAAGACCCTGATCCATTGCATATACAGAGGCAAAAGGAATACCTTTTTCATTCGATCCTGATCGAACATAACCACTGACCTCCTGTAAACAAGCACTGCGTTGAACACACAATGCAAAGAACAGCAAAGCTGCTGCCAAAAAACTATATTTCATTGATTTCGCTGAGTTAAACCACTATCAAACTTCTCATTAACTGAACTTGGTTCAGAGAATGGAACTTGGTGGTCCTCGGCGTAGTTGATCGTCATTAACATCGAGAGCAGGCGCTTCGGGAAGGGGCTGCTCAAAGTCGCAAGTTACTATTCCTGGAATATGAAAGCTGAACAGCACAGGCTGCTCAGCAGGACTTAGGTCATAATCACAAACATAACAACCGGAATCATCGTTGCTCTGGGGAACAGAGTGGTAGTTTTCCTTGTGGTGATCACAAGCATGGAAAAACTCTCTAGGCGCGAAAAGCACTGCGAAGCTGAACAGGAGAGCATATGCCATTAATTGTTT
>JBKCAB010000564.1:0-7463 GCA_046307935.1 Bacteroidota bacterium
GTCATGAACGACTGGAATAACCGTCCAACGCGTGTGACAGTATCTTCTTTCTACCTCGATCAGACAGAGGTGACGAATTTCCACTGGTTGGAATACCTGTACTGGATCTCCCGTGCCTATGAATCTTACCCGATGGTCTACAAAAATGCGCTTCCAGACACGTTGTGTTGGAGAACGCCGTTGGCTTCCATGGAAAAGTATGTTGATTACTATCTCCGACACCCGGCCTACAGAGATTATCCAGTGGTTGGAGTTTCTTGGCTTCAGGCAAACGACTTCTGCAAGTGGAGAACAGACCGTGTGAACGAGTACATCCTTGTTCGGGAAGGAATACTTGCCTGGAACGTTGATCAGAAAGATGCTGAAACATTCAATACGGATGCTTATTATGCCGGTCAGTATGATCAAGCTGTTGTGCGTAACGTACAAGACCTTGATCCATCCAAAATGAACGGTAAAAAGTTGGGCACACGCATCGTGCGAATGGAGGACGGCATTCTTCTTCCGCGCTACAGGCTCCCAACTGAGGCGGAGTGGGAATTCGCTGCAACAGGTTTGGTTGGTAATTTACAACCTGGAACGGAGAACATCTCTGACAGAAGAATTTATCCTTGGGATGGTCACTGGGTACGTCAAGATGATGAACAGTGGCAAGGCGCGATACGAGCGAACTTTGTGAGAGGCCGTGGAGATTACATGGGTGTAGCTGGAAATCTCAACGACGGCGCTGACGTTACAGCTCCGGTTGAATCGTATTGGCCAAACGATTATGGTCTCTATCACATGGCTGGCAATGTATCTGAATGGGTGATGGATGTCTACAGACCACTTTCTACCGAGGATTTTGATGAATTCCGTCCTTTCCGCGGAAACGTATTCAAAACTAAGCTATTGAACAACGAAGGTTCCGTTGATATCAAGTCTCAACAAGTGACTTATGACGTGCACGGAATGAAAGAATACCTCAACGAATTTGAACGTGTTCGCTACCAACGAGTATCTGCTGAAAAACATGATCCGAATGACACTGTAATTCCTGCAGGCCTTTACAAGAATGTTGAATCTCGTAATCCGTCGAAAAGAGGTTACGCTCCAGATCCGTTCTATGTGTCTCATGGAAACGTGAAGGATTCGATAGAGATCACTCTGCTCAGAAGGATCAATGAGGTACTAGACCTGTCTATTCAGTATAAGAATGACAAGCATGACATTGAGGCGTCTCAGCTCATTCAGGATCAACTTTTCGAAGGAATTTTCGCAGATGAAGTACGAACGGGTCCGGATGGTGAGGAATATGCATTCGAGATTATATCTATGTTGAGAGATGGCTTTACTGCTTTCATCATTGATACTCCCGGCAAGCTGAAGTATCGTAATGTAACGGAAGAGGAGAACATTGGACGATTGAACTATCGTCGTGATGATTACATAGACTACATGGATGGCGACATCGAAAGTTCTATCTTCTTCCAGAACGATGACATGAAGAACGCGATCAACCAAGCTACCCGGGATCCAAACCTGATCATGTATCAAAGCGAGCACGAGCAGTATGGTCTCGACGGTGGAGTTGTGAAACCTGAGGGGATTACGTCATGGCCAACTACACTGATCTCTGATAAATCACGAGTTTACAAAGGTGGATCTTGGAGAGATCGAGCCTACTGGCTAGCCGCAGGAAGCCGTCGCTACCTCGATGAAGACAAGTCGACAGCCACCATCGGTTTCCGCTGTGCAATGGATCGCGTGGGAAGTCCAACCGGAATGAACTACGGAAGATCGAAAGAGAAAAAGAAATAACAGCATCAAATCTATAAAGCCCGTTCCAAGCGGGCTTTTTTCATATACCATGGAGGAATTATTCGAACTATTCTATGCTACCACGGGAGTATGCACTGACACCCGTAGGATCGAAAAGGACTGTTTGTTCATTTGCCTGAAAGGGACTACTTTCAATGGAAATACTTTTGCTTCACAAGCAATTGAAAATGGTGCACGATATGCTATAGTTGATGAGGCTCAGTACAAAACAAACGACAGGATCTATGTTGTGCCAAATACTTTGATCTTCCTTCAGCAACTTGCCAACTACCACAGGAGGAAATTCAGAATACCAGTTATTGGGATTACAGGGAGTAATGGAAAAACAAGTACCAAAGAACTCATTAATTGTGTCCTTTCTGAAAAGTTTCGTGTTCTTGCGACTAAAGGAAACCTGAATAACCATATCGGTGTCCCGCTCACCCTATTGGAACTGAACGCTGAACATGAGCTTGCCATTATTGAGATGGGCGCAAACCGCTTCAAGGACATCGAAGAACTTTGCGCAATAGCTGAACCCAATTTCGGCATCATCACCAACATAGGCAAAGCGCACCTCGAAGGTTTTGGCGGGTTTGAAGGTGTACTAAAAACGAAAAGAGAACTTTATGAATCAGTTGAGCTACAAAGTGGCACAATTGTTTACAATCATGATGACCAAATCCTTATTGATCAGTTACCGAAAAATATTCGCAAGACCTCCTATGGGACCGATGAAAATGCGGACGTAATTGGAACCCTGATCGGATTAAATCCCTTCGTTAAACTATCCTACAGAACAAGTGAGTATAATTCACCAGTACTGGAAACAAAAATGGTGGGGAAATACAATTTTTACAACTACTTAGCGGCCATTGCCTTTGGTAATTTATTCGGAGTAGAACCAGAAAAGATCAATGCAGCAGTTACCCGGTACGCACCCGAGAATAACCGATCTCAAGTCAAACGAACAGCTCGAAATACATTGATCCTGGACTGCTATAATGCAAATCCCACGAGTATGCGTTCAGCTTTGGAGAGCTTTAGTTTGATCGAACATCCCGATAAGTGCTTTATCATCGGCGATATGCTTGAGTTGGGTGATCAGTCAGATCATGAGCATAAACAGATCCTAGACTTTATCGAACGCCAGGAACTCATCGGCTATACGGTAGGCCCACTATTTCAGAAACACAATTCACCGAATGTCCTGCACTCATTTCACAACCGAGAAGAAGCAGCTCAATTTCTTCAACAAGCACATTGGAATGGCAAACTGATCCTCTTAAAGGGCTCCAGAGGTATCGGACTCGAAAACCTCGAACAATATGTATAGAAAAAGGGGGACTATTTCAATCCCCCTTCATCAAGCTTTTTATTCTTCGGTTATTCAGTGAGTACGCTGCGTGATATGACAATCTTTTGTACCTCAGAAGTTCCTTCGTAGATCTGCGTGATCTTCGCATCACGCATCAAACGTTCCACATGATATTCTTTTACAAAGCCGTATCCACCGTGGATTTGCACCGCTTCAACAGTTTGTTCCATAGCAACCTTGGAAGCATACAATTTGGCCATTGCACTGGATGTACCGTAATCCCTTCCCGCATCTTTATCAAGAGCCGACTTGTAAACAAGCAACCTTGCTGCCTCTATTTCCGTTGCCATATCAGCCAATTTGAAGGCAATCGCCTGATGTTTATGGATCTCCTTACCGAAAGCTTTACGCTCCTTGGAGTATGCTAATGAAAGCTCGTAGGCTCCCGATGCAATTCCTAGCGCTTGTGCGGCGATGCCGATACGACCACCGGACAACACTTTCATTGCGAATTTAAAACCAAATCCGTCCTCCCCTATCCTATTTTCCTTTGGCACCTTGACATCGTTGAAAATGAGCGTGTGCGTGTCGCTTCCACGGATTCCCATCTTATCTTCTTTCGCACCAACAATGAAACCTTCCATACCTCGTTCCACGATGAGCGCATTGATACCACGGTGACCAGCCTCGCGATTGGTCTGCGCAATCACAAGATAAACAGAGGCGGATGAACCATTTGTGATCCAGTTCTTTGTTCCATTCAGAAGATAATGATCCCCTTTGTCCTCTGCTGTTGTGCGCTGCGAGGTAGCGTCGGAACCCGCTTCAGGCTCTGAAAGACAAAATGCACCGATCAGCTCCCCTTTCGCAAGCGGAACAAGGTATTTCTGCTTTTGCTCCTCCGACCCGTATTTTTCGAGTCCCCAGCAAACCAACGAGTTGTTCACAGACATACATACCGAAGTCGAAGCATCAACTTTGGAGATCTCTTCCATCGCTAAAACATACGAAATGGTGTCCATTCCGCTACCTCCGTATTTTGGATCTACCATCATACCCATAAATCCCAGTTCAGCGAGCTGCTTGATTTCATCCGAAGGGAATCGTTGATCACGGTCCCTTTCAATTACGCCCGGCTTCAATACGTTCTGAGCAAAATCCCTCGCTGCTTCTCTTACAGCCTGTTGTTCTTCTGTCAATTCAAAGTTCATATACCGTTTATTTATTTCACGCTGATTGATTGCAAATTTAACCGAATAATTTTATTTTCACTCCTAAAATGAACATGGACAAAACTGCACTCATTGGTTTAATGTCAGGGACCTCCTTGGATGGTCTGGACATCGCCCATGTTGAATTTTCAGAGGATGGAAGCGCTTCCATTTCGTTTAAACTACTGCATTCCGAAAATGTTCACTTTCCAAAGGAACTCCGTGATGCTTTATTAAAAGCAGCAGAGCTCCCAGCACCACAATTACTCATACTTGACAAGAAGCTGGGAAAGTTCTATGCTGAATCCGTTAAACAGTTCATCGATCGCAACAAGATCAACCTGAATGAAATTCGCGCTATTGCATCGCATGGACAAACGATCTACCATCAACCACAAAACGGTTTCACACTTCAGATCGGATGCGGCACGACGCTGGCCTATCATACCGGACTGCCCGTGATCAATGACTTTCGAACAAAGGATATCGTAGCTGGAGGACAGGGTGCACCACTCGTTCCGATCGGCGATTTCTCACTCTTTTCGGGACAAGCTGATGCTTTTCTGAATATAGGTGGTTTCACCAACATCAGCTACAAGGAACTCGGAGTGATCAAAGCCTTTGATATATGTCCGGGTAATTTACCCCTCAACAAATTATCTGCCTCTAAGGGACTCGACTACGATAGAAACGGTGATTTGGCGCGTAGTGGCGACATCAATTTCTTCCTGCTGGACATGCTCAACTCCTTAGAGTATTATCAGCAAAATGGACCTAAATCACTCGGTACGGAATGGCTGGAGGAACATTTCTATCCACTGTTGAAATTCGATAAGGAGATCGAGAGTAATCTTCGTACGGTCGTGGAACACATTGCCATCCAGATCTCCAACATTCTGCACAAAGCAGCACTCAAATCGGTCATGATCACCGGTGGTGGCGCATTGAACAAATTTCTTATCGAACGCATTGCTCATTATTTCGGAGGCAAGCTGATCATTCCAAACAAAGAGCTCATAGACTTCAAGGAGGCTATCATCTTTGCCTTTCTGGGCTACCGCTACCTACAAAATAAACCGAACAATATACCAAGTGTTACGGGCGCAGCAGTAGAAGTGGTAGGTGGCACGCTGCACACACCGAATTAAACAAATTGCTGTTCGTAAACTCCTCCCATTTTGTTGGTAACTGGCAGAGCTGCTTCCAATACTTTATTAATTTTGTTCTCGTAAAGGTTCGATATGAAAGACCTGCTTCAAAAATTTGAGAACAAACGTCCGGAGATCGTATTCGAATGGAAAGACCCTGAAACGGAAGCTGAAGGTTGGGTTGTGATCAATTCCCTTCGTGGAGGTGCAGCCGGCGGTGGTACACGAATGAGGCCAGGTCTTGATAAAAGGGAGGTAGAATCCTTGGCAAAAACTATGGAGGTCAAGTTCACTGTTGCGGGACCGCCAATCGGAGGAGCCAAATCAGGCATCAACTTCGATCCTAAAGACCCCAGAAAAGAAGGCGTTCTAAGAAGATGGTACGCCGCTGTAACGCCACTATTGAAGCATTATTATGGAACCGGGGGCGACCTCAACGTAGATGAGATCCATGAAGTCATTCCCATCACAGAGGATTGTGGCGTATGGCACCCTCAGGAAGGTGTTTTTAACGGTCATTTTCAACCGCGCGAAGCACAAAAGATCAACCGTATCGGTCAGCTGAGACAGGGCGTGATCAAGGTTATTGAAGATGCAAACTATTCCCCGGACGTAAGCCGCAAATATGTTATTGCCGACATGATCACAGGTTATGGAGTGGCAGAAAGCGTTAGGCATTACTATTCGATCTGGGGCGGCAGTGTAAAAGATAAAAAGGTCATCGTTCAGGGATGGGGGAATGTAGGATCAGCCGGTGCTTACTATCTCGCTCAGCAGGGAGCAAAGATCGTCGGGATCATAGACCGTGTGGGCGGTTTGATCAAAGAAGATGGTTTCAGTCTTGAAGAGATCAGAACGCTCTTTTTGAACAAGAACGGAAACGAGCTCTCCGCTCCCGGAATGCTGTCTTTCGATGAAATAAACGTGAGAATATGGGACCTGAATGCCCAGGTATTTATCCCTTGTGCAGCATCCCGCCTCATCACGGAAGACCAGCTCAACAGAATGATCGCTGCGGGAATGGAAGTTATTTCTGCCGGGGCGAATGTCCCTTTTGCCGACCCGGAGATCTTCTTTGGACCGATCGCAGACAAAGCGGATAACTCCTTGGCTGTTATTCCGGATTTCATTTCCAATTGCGGAATGGCGCGTGTTTTTGCTTACCTCATGAGTAATGATTTGAAAGACCTGACTGACCGGGGAATCTTCAACGACACGAGCGATACGATCAAGAAGGCACTGGAATCCACGCATTCAGTAAATAATAAAAAAACAGGCATAGCCAAGGCCGCCTTTGACATCGCATTGAATCAACTGGTTAACTAAAAATCTCACAACTATGGAATTACTTGTAGTCGCAACATTCATCATCGGTTATGCCGCGATAACGATGGAACATACCCTGAAGATCGACAAGCTGGTTCCAGCCTTGCTCATGATGGTGATCTGCTGGACTGTTATCGCATTGAATATCGGTGATGCACAGAGTTGGATAGATCCGCACACCGGAACTCTCATGAGTGCTCAAGATCTGGCTTCGGCGGATCGCGGTGGACTATTAGAAGCAACGCTTCTTCATCATTTTGGAAAAACGGCTGAGATTCTCATCTTCCTAATGGGTGCAATGGCGATCGTGGAAATGATCGACTATTTCGAAGGATTTTCCACGTTCAAACGCGTGATCAAAACACGCAGTAAGATCTCTATTCTCTGGATCGTTTCAATGCTCGCATTCTGGCTATCTGCAATTATTGATAACCTGACGGCAACAATCGTGTTAATAACCATTCTTCGAAAGATCGTGAACGATCAGGAGCTGAGGATGTGGTATGCCGGATTCATTATCATCGCTGCTAACGCCGGTGGTGCATGGACCCCGATCGGAGATGTGACAACAACGATGCTTTGGATGGCCGACAAAATAAGTACGGGTGAGGTAATGAAATTGCTGTTCCTTCCATCCATAATTTGTATTTTGCTACCATT
>JBKCAB010000565.1:0-3387 GCA_046307935.1 Bacteroidota bacterium
GAATGTAAGACAGACCGATCATTCCCCTTTTTATTAGCAACAATAGACTGCGCTTCATCGCGTAATTTCGAGCGATTTATTGTTTCATTTTCCTTCGGATTGTAATTGATAACTGTTCCCACGGTTTCTGAAGCAGCGCAATACCCATTCTGACCGATTCTCTCCGGCATATTCTTTAAAAAAGCATCCTGGTCCAATAAATTGTATAATATACCGGAAATCTTGCCTTTGCCATATGGATAAGAAAAAACAACAATATCCGATAAGAAATTGATACCGCTGTTACTGAATGTTGAGTTATTCTGCGGCCCCTGACTCACCGCTTTTTCCAGCAGACGTATAATTTGCTCATCTTTCGACTCCAGAAGTATTGATTGGACTGTTGTTTCTGCGATCTGTCGAGCATCAATGCGCACTGCGAGTTCTGCATTTGCGGGAACATGATCAAGGTTATCGGGAGGGAAGGCACTCATGACGAGACCGGTCATCCGAACAAGAAGCCATACGGAAAGGCATAGGAACAGAACAATCGGTATTTGGAGCAAATCCTTCAAGACACGCATAGAGCAAAAGTAAAGTAATTGTTTAATCCCTAACTTTGTCAAATGAGAAAATTAGCCGGATTCCTGTTGCGTTTATTTGGTTGGAAAGTGGATGAACATACACCAGCCGGAGTAAAGAAATGCGTCATAGCTGTTGGTCCACATACTTCAAACTGGGACTTTATAATAGGCAGATTAGCCTTTGTGCACTTCGGTGTCAATGGTAAATACCTGATCAAAAAAGATTTATTTTTCTTTCCTCTTGGTCCTATCCTACGTTGGTTAGGCGGAATCCCAGTTGACAGGAAAGCGAAGAACAATATGACCGACTATGCGGCTGAGTTATTTGAAAAACACGAAACGTTGTTCCTGGTGTTCACACCGGAAGGAACCAGGAGTTACAATCCAAACTGGAAAAAAGGGTTTTACTACATAGCGTTGAAAGCTAAAGTTCCAATATATGTCTGTTACATCGATTACGCGCGAAAAATCGGCGGATTTCACAGTCTTTTCGTTCCTACGGGAGATGTTGATGCCGACATAGCTGCGATAAAAAACATCATGTCTCAATACAAAGGAAAATACCCTGAGAAAGGTGTCTATTGATCTTTTTTGATGCGTCCGGTTTTTTTATCGTAACCGTAAGGACAGTGCTTGCATCCGCTCTTACAGCAGTAACCCCGTTTCAAGTGGTATTTTTCAGTAAAAATTATGTACCCCTCTTCCGAAAGATAATAATCTTCCTCACTGAGGTTGCCCTTTCTCGGAAATCCGCTTTTGTCCTGTTCCATGAATTTATATTAGTGCCATGAACTTTGATCATCCTGACATTCGTCGATCCATACTTCAGGAAATACACATCAAATTGCTAAACAAGGATGGTAACAGATTGTTCGTGAAGCGAGACGATCTCATCCACAATATTATTTCAGGTAATAAATGGCGCAAGATACAACTGAGTTTGCTAAAGGCAAAAAGTGAAGGTAAAGAGGGTATTCTTACATTTGGCGGTGCTCATTCAAACCATCTTATAGCAACTGCAGCGGCGGCACAATTGAACGAGGTCCGTTCGATCGGAATAGTCAGAGGGGATGAGTTGAACCGGGAAAGTAATGAGACACTTCAAAATTGTGCTACTGCGGGCATGGAGCTTGTTTTTACGTCCAGAGTAGACTATGCCAATAGGAATGAACGCTGGTACCAGGAAAAATTAGCGCTTGCGTATCCCAATTTTTACATCATACCGGAAGGGGGTGCAAATTATCTTGGTATGATCGGTTGTCAGCAAATACTTGGTGAAGTGACTGAAAGATATGACGTAGTAGTTGTGGCACAGGGCACTTCAACAACTGCAGTGGGATTATTGCTTTCCCTTCCGAATGCATCACAGCTTTGGGGTGTTCCTGTCTTGAAAGGTTATCAAGGGGCTACTGAGATCAAGGCATTGTTAACGAATAGCGGATTTGCGAGCGATTCCACCGGCGAATTTCTGGAGAGATACCTCGAACTTGGTAACTACCATTTTGGAGGATACGCCAGTTATACCAACGAGTTGTTGGATCTCATCGAATATTTCTGGACGGAGTTTCAATTGCCTCTTGATCCTGTTTATACTGCAAAAGCCATGTTTGCGCTATTGACCGAAGTAAAAAACAAAAGGATCAGTAATACCAATTTTTTATTTATTCATACTGGTGGTTTGCAGGGAAGTAAACCGATCTTCATGAAAGAAAAAAGGGATATCTTCTGATTACCCCTTGAATGATTCGATTAGAGTCGCTTGGCTCTTCCTCCTCCGCGATTCCATCTGAACAGTTTTCTGTCATGAATGTACCCGCTTCTGTCTGTGAGTGTAGAGAATTTAAGGAACAGTTCGAAACCGCCCATTGCACGCGTGGCAGAACTCAATGAAGAAATGTTTACATCGTAACTCATCCCCACCTTGAAACCGCGCACCTTTGCCGAAATGGAGGCGATGAAGGCGTCGCTCCAACGATAGAAGATACCATAGGAAACGAGTGATCTTTGCACGTAATCTGTACGTTTGGAACTCTCGAACAACTCATGGTCCAATGTTGTCCCGAAAACTATATTCCTGTTTGGTCCTTGTAATTGTACCAATGCCATCGGCGAGAAACCAAAATTTCGGTCATCAAGAAAGCGTGTTCCGTATGCAGTGATATTAACGTTTCGGTAGAGGTTGTTTACGAGTGAGGAGTAGTTCACTGCAGGAGCTGTGATGTGATTGACCGAAAGTCCAAAATTGATGTTCGAAAGAGCGTCGAAAGCATACCTTATATGCATTCCTGCACCAATGTCAAAATTGGAAACGGTATTGTCCGGTGAGAAATTTTCCCCACTGATAGCTGCTTGATCATAGGTGATTCCGTTCCATTGATTATTCCAGGTAGATGTGTTGTTTCGTATGGATTGCTGATAGAAGCCCGGCGCTATTCCTATCGAGAATAGCGTGTTCTTGTCTGCCTCGATCGTGTAATTGATCGGAACGGAAATGAGGTTGGTGGTCAGTTTGAGGTCACCTGTTGCGTCATTGGTGAAATTAACACCGACACCAAGATGGTTTTGGCTGTTTTTTTGCTTCATCAATTTGGCATCAAATCCAAAGGAATTTGTCCTGAACGGAAGTCCTTCGATAGAAGTCCATTGCATGCGAAAGTTGGTGAACAATCGAATATCCTCATCCATCACGGCAGTGGCTCCCGGATTAATTGCGGAGGGTGCTTCGTTCCACATGCTAAAGTGTCTGTTCTGCTGAGAAAAAGTGATGCCTGACCAGCACAGACTTAGGATTAAAAAGCTATATAATCTTGTTTTCATGGTCAGT
>JBKCAB010000566.1:0-919 GCA_046307935.1 Bacteroidota bacterium
GATAGTCCACATTGACGCAACCACAAGAATTACGATTGCCAAATAAATAATTAAAATTGCTGCCATGATAAGTAGTTTTAGTAGTTAATGAAGCAATAGTACATTTTTTTGAGTAACATTGAAAAAGATTGATTTTGTAAAATACTAACAATTTATCAACAGAAAAAGATAAGCGCCGCAAGTTTTATCAATATTTTGCTTCAATGAGATCAATACGTATATCGTTCTTGTGCTTTTTAGTATTTGTATTCTTCTTATTCCCATCCTGTAAAAAAGGTAAAGGAGAATTCACGTTGAAAGGAAAGATCAGTGATCAGACTTTCGGCGGCTACCTTGTCGGTGCAACGATTCGACTGTATCAAGTTCCTGTCGGTTCAACCTTTGAAGAATTAATCAGCAGCGGAACCGTGGCTTCTGATGGATCTTATTCTTTCACCTTTGAACGAGCCAAGATCGAAAAGTACATCTTAAGGATATCGAAATCGAACTACTTTGAACTGGAAGAAACGATCTTTTTCTCTTCACTTTCTCTTGAGAATGAAAACATTCGCAACTACGGGACTACTGCCAAATCGTGGATCAAGATCCGCTTTCAGAATCAAAATCCATTGTCATCGGACGAATTGATCTATTCGAAGCAACAAGGAAAATCAGATTGTGAAGAATGTTGTTCAGAAGGTCAGCAATCATTTTACGGCGCGATCGACACCACATTTTATTGCATCAACGATGCCAACGAGCTCTACTCTTTCTTTTATGGTGTTTCGGGAACTACGGTCTCACAAATCGTTGAGAACGTAACCGTACCATTTGATACGGTGGAGGTTTACATTCCTTACTGATCCTCGTCGAGCCTTTCCCTGAGCAACTGACGCAGTTGCCTGTTGTATGTTTCGATCAAATAACGCAAATAATTGTC
>JBKCAB010000567.1:0-4622 GCA_046307935.1 Bacteroidota bacterium
TTCTGGCGGCGGCGGCGGTGGACAAGGTGGAACCGGTGGTACTGGTGGGTATGGTGGAGGATCATCCTTCGGAGTCTATATTCGATTGAACGGAGCATCGTCATCATTCCTTGATTGTAAGATCATAGGCGGAACCGCCGGTCAAGGTGGTGCAGGCGGTGCAGGCGGTGCAGGTGGTGCAGGTGGCCAGGGTGCACCGAAGCTTTCAAGTTGTTCCGATGAGATCGGTGAAGGTGGTGCCGGAGGTAACGGTGGCACTGGTGGAAATGGTGGAAATGGTGGAAATGGTGCAAATGGGTTATCTGCAGGATTGGAGCTTGCGTCCGGAGATGCACTTACAGTAGCAAGTACAAACTACAATTTGACTTCCCAGCCTGAGATCCGTATGACCTATGTGCCATGCTACGGACCAACGGTGACTTTCCGAGACATGACCTTGCCGAATGGAACGGGTACCACGACTTGGGCCTTTGGAGGAAATGCAACACCTTCATCAGGAACCGATAATCCGCAGGATGTGGTCTTTACAGCGACAGGTTTCAATAACATAGTACATGCCTCAAGCACATATCGTGCATTTGCTTATTTCTGCTGTGAAAGTTTGGCGGATGTAGCGGATATGCCGGTTGTGACTGTCACTATTTATCCCAACCCCAATGAAGGAAAGTTCACAATAGATTTCGGAACCGATGTAGGTGCAGCTGAAGTCAAATTGATCGATGTCAATGGACGTGTGGTTTATTTGGATGACATATCTGGGGTTTCATATGCAGAGGTGAATCTTGAACAGCCGGCAGGAGTTTATATTCTCCAGCTGACAATCGATGGAAACACTTCGATGTACAGAATTGTAAAACAGTAAATAACTTAAGCCTCCCGAAAGGGGGGCTTTTTTTATCTTAATGCTTATGGAAAGAGTTAAATACAATGAAGTACAAAGATTTCGACAGTGGTGGATGTGGCTGATTATATGTTCTGTAGATATCGGACTTATTATCGCATTCGTGATGGACAAGGTGTATGGATCTTCAGAGCCTGTTCAATGGTGGGAATACCTTGTGATCACAATTGTTCTGATGATACTCACTTCATTGTTCCTGCTAATGAATCTATCCACTCGTATCGATGAAACCGGTATTCATGTGCGATTTTTTCCGTTCCACTTCCATGAAAAACATTTTGCTTGGGAGGACATCTCAAAAGCATATGTTAGGCGGTATTCACCACTTTGGGAATTCGGAGGATGGGGGATTAAATACGGTTTTCAAGGGAAGGCTTATAATGTGTCCGGTAATGAAGGAATTCAACTTGAATTAAAAAGTGGAAAACGGGTGCTTATCGGAACGACTTTACCAAAAAAAGCTTCTGAGACGCTCGTTAGTTATGGTCTTAGTTCAATGTGATCCAAAATGCTTCGACATCTCACAGTTTGAATCGTTGAATTGAGTATCACGAAGCATTTTTACATCATTTATAGGAATTAGAGGATTATTGGTGGTGCTAGCACATTCCGAAACCACATTCGAATTTACAGGACTTATTTTATTGATAATTTGACATCAACCCTGCGATTCGTCTGCCGGTCAGCATCGGTTCTTTCAGGGTAAACGAGTGGTTCCCTGTTAGACATTCCAATGTAGTTCAATCGTATTTCGTCTATACCTAAGCGCAGAAGTCTTTTGTAGACAGCCTTAGCTCTGCTTTTCGAAATTCTCAAATTATTCCCGCAACAAACGTGGCCTCTGATCTCCGCATTAACATTCGGATTCTCCTTTAGGTAATTTGCAAGTCGTTGAACCTCGTAATAACTAAATTCTAAAAGTCGAGAGGTCCCTTCCTTAAATGAAATGTCAAGTATGAGTGGTTTCATTGAGTTCAAGCTCTCTTCATACATGTTTATTACGCTCAATTCAATGATTTCATTTTCCGATGTGATCTTCTCCTCGTTGGCACCGCCTTTGGTTAATTTTGTTTCTTTTAAATCTTCTTTTTGTTTACCTGACTTATTGTAGATGTAAACGATGTCTACTCGGCGCCAATTGACCACGTTAACAACCTCGTACGGACGTTTCAGACCGTATGCATTGAATTGCGTCGAATCAGTTTTAGGAAGGAAGTTTTTAATGTAGTCCAGTCTCTGAAGAGCTAATTTTTCGTTGGAATCTGTTGTGCCTGTAGAATCAGTAAAAGAATTGATCTCCAAAATAGTAATGGAATCCTCGATTACCGTCTTTTTGAAATGTTGAAGTTTTTCCTTGGAGTAATCTGTGGGTATTGAGTTATCTCTCGGAAAATAAAAGGAAACTATCATTTTCTGTCCGTGTGTAAGCAGAAAAAGAGCAGTACAGAAGAAAGCCAGAATCCATTTCATCGTTTTAGAAATACGATGAAAGGACCTTAACGTTACCTGGTAACAAAAAAAAGGTGCCAAGCTTTTGACTTGACACCTTTTTCTTTTGGATTGATTTATTTGAAACTACTCAGATCTATTTTACCATTTACTAGAATAGATGTAACCTTTCCACTAAAGGCCATCTCTCCTGTCGACAGATTAGATGCGTGTGGGAAAAGGATACCATTGATCTCCTTGAATTCACCAAAAGTACTTGTCAATTCAACTGTTTCATCACCCTCTTTCATGATCGAAAGAGATTTGATCTTCAAGTAGGTCTTGGTATCAAAATAGTCGTATGACTCATTCTTGCCGTCGAATGTTCTGAGCACATACATTTTGGTTCCATTCTGATCTTCGATACCAAGCAGTTGATAGTCCATACCTGTCTTTGCATAGTTTAGCTCCGGGAAAAGACCGACTGATTTCTTTTTGGCAGCGATCTCCTCAGACGTCATTTCCTTTTTTCCGGTTTGCATATTCGTGTTGGAGCCGACGTTACCGTCAAAGAAGGATTTCTGGAATACCATGCCTTGTCCTTCCATCTTCTCGGCTTCAGTCGATGGAGCCATCCAAACTCTTGTTGATTTCAAAGGGAATGGCACTTGAGCCATCGAAAGTTCGATCTTCGTTTCAACGGATTTGACCTTTTTCAGCTTTTTGTTCAACGCCTTAACAGAATTGGTCTTCGTAATGCTGAAAAGGTATTTTTGAATAAGCTCTTCTTTAGAGATGTCTGCAGGCTCCATTTCCTTCAATTCATCACCAAAAGCATCAAGTAACTCGATGTCTCCGTCCGTATCGAATGGTTTTAGTCGATCTAGGATCTCCTCATTACCAACGACGACAATGTTGCAATTCTTGAAGGTGAAGTACTTCTGTGCCATGTTTAGAATATCTTCTTTGGAAACAGATTCCAATCGCTTCAGGTAGGTCTGGTAATAATCCTGTGGCAGACCATATTTAATGATGTTGTATGCAAAACGAGCAATCGTCGAAGGGCGCTCCAATGAACGTGCAAAACCTCCTGCCATAGATGATTTCGTCAAGGAGAGCTCTTCATCCTTCACATACTCCGAAGTGATCTTTTCCAGCTCATAGATCATTTGTGTGATGGCAGAATCAGTGACGTCGTTGCGGAAATTGCCGCCCAATGACATCCAAGAACCATTCTCGGTGATGTTAGCCTCTGAATAACATCCATAGGTGTACGCTTTATCTTCCCGAAGATTTTGCATTAATCTTGTTCCGAAACCTCCTCCACCAAGGATCCCATTCAATACGGTGAGTGGTAGCTGATCAGCATCACCTGTTTTGATCTTCATCGGAAAAGAAATATAGACAACCGATTGAACTGCTCCCGGTTTCTTGACGAAAATGACACGATTGCCCTGATTGAATTTTCCCTCACCGGCATTTGCCTTGTATGGATCATTACCTTTCCATGCGCTGAAATACTTATCGACGACTTGTTTTGCCTGATCGCGTGTAATGTCACCAACGATTACAAGGTAGCTGCCCTTAGGAACGAATGTTTCACGGTAGTATTTAGTCACATCTGCCAGCACAATGTTTGAAAGTGTGCCTTCCGTCATAACATTGCTGAACGGATGGTTCGGGAAGTTGATCTTCGTTTCTGCATTCTTTGCCATCGCCTCCGGATCTGATTTCGCTGCCATCAGACCAGATTCATTTTGCTTTTTGATCCGTTGGAATTCATCCTCAGGAAAATTAGCATTTAACAGTACATCTGACATAAGCTCCAGACCCTTGTCCATGTGTTTTGTAAGGCAAGAAAGTGAAAGTGAGGTCGAACCTGCATTCAATGATGCTCCGATATAGTCGATCTCTTTGTCCAGTTGGTCTTTCTGTCGATTGGCAGTCCCGGACATGATCAGTGAACCTGCCATTTCCGAAAGTCCTGCCTTGCTGTGTTCAAGCTTTGGATCGGCTCCAACAAACAGATCGAATGAAACTTTCGGTAGTTTATGGTTTTCAGAAAGAATTACGGTTATTCCATTCGCAGTTGTGAAAACCTCGGAATCTTTGATATTGATCGAAGGAGCTTTTTCGGGCTGCGGTCTTGTGGACCGGTCAAGCTGACCGAAAAGGAGGTTTGGGATAATGATCCCTGCTAAGATGAATATTCTTTTCATGGTCTTTGGTTATTTTTCTTTAGGAAGGTAATGCAGGATCACGCGCGCATCCTGGGTGAAATATTTTTGAGCAA
>JBKCAB010000568.1:0-1834 GCA_046307935.1 Bacteroidota bacterium
CTCCAATAACTGGGAGGGGTGTTAGCGAAGCGGTCATACCCGGTAAATGTGCTGCACCTCCGGCGCCAGCGACAATAACTTTCAATCCCCTGTGATGGGCATTTTTGGCGTAGTCGAACATCAGCTCGGGTGTTCTGTGAGCCGAAACAATATTTATCTCAAAGGAGATACCGAATTCTTTGAGAATGTCCGCAGTATCCTGCATAACAGGAAGATCCGACGCGCTGCCCATAATGATCCCTACCTCTGCCATGTTTCGATTTTTCCTCAAATTTACGATAAACCATGAAAAAAAAGCGCGACAGATTTCCGCCACGCCTGTGAATCTTTTTTACTTGGAATCAAAGTGTTCCCCTTTTCGCTTGTTCTCGCTCGATCGATTCGAAAAGGGCCTTGAAATTACCGGCACCAAAGCCTCTTGCGCCCATGCGCTGTATGATCTCAAAAAACAGGGTAGGCCGGTCTTCCACTGGTTTGGTAAAGATCTGAAGAAGATAACCTTCCTCATCCGCATCCACTAATATAGCCAGCTTCTGCAACTCTGAAATATCTTCTTTCATTATTTCCATGTGAACACCTAAACGATCAGGTATTGCCTCATAGTATGAAGCAGGAGGAGCAGACAAAAACTCAACTCCACGCGACCGAAGTGCTCTGACCGTTTCAATAATATTGTCGGTCGCAACAGCTATATGCTGTACACCGGACCCTTCATAAAAATCCAGGTATTCTTCGATCTGTGAACGTTTTTTTCCTTCCGCCGGCTCATTGATCGGGAATTTGATTCTTCCATTACCGTTGCTCATTACCTTTGACATCAGCGCAGAGTATTCGGTGTGTATGGTTTTATCATCGAAAGAAAGGAAATTCACGAATCCCATTACATCCTCGTACCATTTCACCCATTGATTCATCTCGCCCCAGCCGACATTACCCACCATGTGGTCGATGAATTTAAGACCTACGGGCTCAGGATTGTAATCGGATTCCCATTTCTGATACCCGGGAAGGAAAAGACCATTGTAATTCTTGCGTTCAACAAAAATGTGCACGGTTTCACCATAGGTGTAAATGCCTGAGCGGACTACCTCACCGTGCTGATCGCGTTCGATCGTAGGTTCCATGTATGAATGCGCACCTCGCTTTGTCGTTTCTTCCCATGCTTTTTTGGCATCTTCGACCCACAAGGCAATCACTTTTACACCATCTCCGTGATTTTTGACATGTTCGCCGATCGGTGAATCGCTGTGCAGAGCTGTGGTTAGAACAATTCTGATTTTATCCTGTTTGAGCACGTATGAGGCGCGATCTGAGATTCCTGTTTCCAAGCCTGCGTATGCCAGTGTTTGAAATCCAAAGGCAGTTTTATAGAAGTGCGCTGACTGTTTGGCATTTCCGACATAAAATTCGACGTAGTCGGTTCCGAGAAGCGGAAGAAAATCTTGTGCACCTTCGAAGATCTTCTCTAAACCATAATCCACACTTTTGAGATCTTTGCTCATACTTATTTTAATTTGTTATTTGCCTAACGCGTAAAGAAAAACAAAATTACGCATTCAAAACAGATCAGGCACCGATCCAGCTTTTTGGATATTCTTTTACTTCCAGGTCAAGGGCATTGCTTGTGAGCTTCAATGGTCGGAATGTATCTACCATAACGGCAAGTTCCTGTGTCTCTTTCTTTCCGATGCTTCGTTCATATGCTCCGGGATGCGGACCATGCGGGATGCCGGCAGGATGCAACGTGATCTGTCCTTTTTCAATATTGTTGCGACTCATAAAATCACCGTCCACGTAGTACAATACTTCATCTGAGTCGATGTTACTGTGATTG
>JBKCAB010000569.1:0-1395 GCA_046307935.1 Bacteroidota bacterium
GGTAAAACACTTTTGGCGAAAACCATTGCAAAAATGCTTAATGTGCCCTTCTGTATTGCCGATGCCACGGTACTTACCGAAGCGGGTTACGTGGGCGAGGATGTGGAAAGTATCTTATCAAGATTACTCCAGGCAGCAGACTACAACGTTAATGCAGCGCAGCGAGGAATTGTCTTTATAGATGAGATCGACAAGATCGCACGAAAGAGCGATAATCCTTCCATAACTCGTGATGTATCCGGCGAAGGAGTTCAGCAAGCCTTGCTAAAGCTGCTCGAAGGTTCCTCTGTGAATGTTCCGCCACAGGGAGGACGTAAACACCCTGAGCAGAAAATGATCCAGCTTGACACAAAGAATATCTTATTTATTTGTGGGGGTGCCTTCGACGGCATCGAGCGGATCATTGCAAACCGTGTCAACCGACAAACGATCGGTTTCTCAACGTCTGACGAAGAACGCATCGATAGTGAAAGTTTACTTAAATACATCAATCCAACAGACATAAAGACATTCGGTCTGATTCCGGAACTCATTGGTCGTTTCCCTGTGCTCACTTACCTGGAGCCGCTCGATGCTGCAAGCCTGAAAAGAATATTAACGGAGCCCAAGAATGCCTTGATCAAACAGTATGTTCGCTTGTTCGATATTGATGGGGTTAATCTGAGCTTTGATGCAACTGTCCTTGATTTCATCGTTGAAAAGGCCATCGAGTTCAAGCTGGGTGCCCGAGGATTACGTTCGATCTGCGAAGCTATTCTCAACGACGCCATGTATGAGCTTCCCGGATCCGATCAAATTGACTTCAGAGTGACGATCGAATATGCCAAGGCACAGTTCTCCAAATCGAAGATCGCAAAATTGAAAGTGGCTTGACACTGAAAGTATTGCTGATTCAAATTCGGAATCTGCAGTATTTGATAACCGATCCTTTTGCGGTAAAAAGCTTTTCGTAATGTGTTTTGATATGGAAAATATCGCGTGTCTGAGGGTCGATCGTCTCAGGAAGACTTCCATAAAGATCCCAGGTTAACTCTAAATTTTCGTAGTTGTTCTCTTTGATTTGTTCTTCGGTATACTCAAACAGGATATCGGAATCTGTTTTCATGTGCACTACTCCACCGGACTTAAGGATCTGCCTGTAACGTCCAATGAACAGAGGCGATGAAAGTCTTTTCCGTGGCTTCTTCGGCTGAGGATCCGAAAACGTTAGCCAGATCTCATCGACCTCTCCTTCCGCGAAATAATCGGTGATAAAATCGATCCTAGTTCTCAGAAAGGCCACATTATCCATGTTTAACTCGAGTGCTTCCTTTGCTCCAATGAACATACGAGCACCCTTTATGTCAACACCGATAAAATTCTTATTCGGAAAATGCTTCGCAAGTCCTACTGAAT
>JBKCAB010000570.1:0-3149 GCA_046307935.1 Bacteroidota bacterium
GTGAACGATCAAAACCAGTTCTCAATAAATCATGCGTCTGCTCATTGGTATACGTGATGTGACAAGGAAGCTGAACGGATAGGGGAGAGGTGTCACCATAACTAAACCTCGAAGGATTATCATCCCCATGTTGAATTTCCATCTTCGCATAATCTAAACTGCGGCCATCGACCCTTGGCGGGGTACCGGTTTTCATTCTCCCTGATTCAAACCCTAATTCAACCAGATCCTCAGTAATCCCTGTTGCTGCCTTTTCTCCTACGCGTCCTCCACCAAACTGCTTTTCTCCTAAATGGATCAAACCGTTCAGAAAAGTGCCATTTGTGAGTACAACCGATTTACCATTAATGTTTACGCCCATGGAGGTTTTTACTCCAGCAACTTTTCCTCCATGTACGATCAAACCCGTACACATGTCCTGCCAAAAATCAACATTTCGATTGCTTTCCAAAAGAAGTCGCCATTCTTCTGCAAAACGCATTCGATCATTCTGTGTTCTTGGCGACCACATGGCCGGTCCTTTCGATCGATTCAACATACGGAACTGAATCGCACTTTTATCACTAACAATACCGGAACCACCACCTAGCGCGTCAATTTCCCGTACTATTTGTCCTTTGGCAACACCGCCCATCGCCGGATTACAGCTCATTTGGGCGATTGTATTCATGTTCATTGTCACCAACAACACTGAACTACCCATCTTAGCGGCTGCATTGGCGGCTTCACAACCCGCATGTCCCGCACCAACCACAATCACATCATATTCCTTCAGCATCGCTCAATGTTTCACGTGAAACAAAAATACGATAAGGTTAAGTAATACATGTTTCACGTGAAACCAAAGAAACCAAGAGCTTGTTCTTCTTTTAACCTCATTACCTGTGACTCCTCTTCCGTTTTATCCTTGTAACCACATAAATGGAGTACACCATGCGCACAAACGCGCGCAAACTCAATAAAAATCGGGATGTTCAAATCCCTAGCATTCTCGGACATTCTATCAATTGAAACAAAAAGATCCCCTGAAACCATGTTGCCTTCACAATAGTCAAACGTGATAATATCAGTCAAATAATCATGTTTCAGATAGGTCATGTTCATCTCTAATAAGTAGCCATCTGAACACGCCACTATAGAGATGTCACCTAAGATTTTCTTTTCTGACAGAACAAGTGAGGATAATGCTGACTTAAAATGCTCCTGATCAATATCGGGAACAGCTACATCAACCGAATTAAATTCGATCATTTCACGAAATAAATATTCACCTTACGCCCCCCGTTTTCGAACACCAACTCATCCGCCAGGTTTTTCATTAAAAAGATGCCTCTGCCGTTCTCTTTGAGAATGTTCTCCGGGGCTGTGGGATCCGGAAGATTCGTGTAATCAAAACCGTTACCGTTATCTTCGACGCTAAAACAAAACTCCTCTTTACCATCACCAACAGCCACTTCAACAGACAGTATCTCGCTTCGTTGATTACCGTGTTCAATGGCGTTGTTTACGGCCTCTGTAACAGCAATCAAAACATTTCCATAAAAGTCTTCATTTACACCCAGGTCATTACATACCTTATCAACTAAAGCCTCTACCCGGGGTAACTCCTGAAAATCTGAACGAATCTCCAATGAATCAATAACAGCAAAACCTTCTTTCATATGATGATCAAGTAAACATTACATCACCACGCCTGATTGAAGTATTCATTCGCTTTATCCCTGTAGTACTTATTCAATCCGGGATCGATCGTTTTTAACAGCTCAATCTGACGTAATTTCTCCTTGTTATACTCCTCATATCGAATAAGGTTACCGTCGTGCGTGTTTTTACCTGTCTTACTCTCACGTTGTTCTTCAAAACCACGTTCCATTATCGCTTTCTCACTTTCCAGTAAACGTGTCAAAATCTCCTTCTGTCGATTGATCATGTCTTTATCGAACCGCTTATTTACTAGGTCTTTTTCCTGTTCCTCTAGCTCCTTAATAAGGGGGTTTAACTTGTTTCCAGTGCCCTTACCGTCTTTATTCAATTCATTGCGTAATTGTTCGAGACGCTGACGAATTGCCGTTTGTTCAGCCGCCATCTTTGCCACTTCCTTGTTACCAAGACCCATCATATTCATCCCTTCACCACCCGGCTTATTTCCCGGCTGCTGACCAGGTTTATCACCCGGCTTGTTGCCTCCTTCATTCATGCCCTTCTGCATTTGTTCAAGCTGCTTCTTAAGCATCTGTTTCATGTCGCCTGTATTCATGGAAGAACCCGGCTTCGGACTCCCTTTTCCGTTCGGATTGTTGCATGTTCCGGAACCCTGCATCTGTTGTTGCATTTGCTGCTGCATGGACTGCAGGCTTTCATTCAACAACAAGGCTAAATTGTTGTAAGAGGTCATCACGTATTGTTGACGGACCGCCATTTCACGCTTTCTTCGTTCTTCAATATCCTCTAAAGCACCCGAATGATTCATGGCGATATCCTTTAGCTCCTTATCCACAAACGTTGCAATCTTGGGCTGTCGCTTCGCAAGTGCCAACAAACTATCACGAACCTGTTTTGTGTCATCAACGATCCTACGCTGCACACGCCCGTACTTTTTGTACGCAGGGTCACTTTCAGCTACTCTCGAAAAACGCATCATCACCTCTTCCTGATCAAAGCTCAAGCGCATCAGGCTCTCTAAAATATTCCTTAGTGAGTTGATATCTTCTTCCTGTTGTTGCTGATTTGCCTGTTGCTGCATCTGATCCAGCATTTCAGCCATCTCTTTCATGTCCTCAGAGGCCTTTTTCTGCCCCTCAGAGGCCTTTTTATCCTTTCCTTGGTCCAAACTCTCCTTCGCCCCACTCATCTCCTCCTGAATGCCCTTTTCCATTTCAAGCGCTTTTTCAAGGTCCATGGGGCGCTCTAGCTCATCATTCAACTTCTTGAGTTCATCCAGATCTTCTTTCAGCTCGTCAAACTTCTTATTTAGTTCTTCCTGTTCCTTTGCGCCTTGTTCATCGGTTAGCTTCTCTTCTGCTAACTTTTCACGCAAGTCTTCCTGTTCCTTAGATAACTCCTTGAGCTCTTTTTCAATGTCATCGATCTTCTCATTCACCTGGAGCTTCTTCAACATTTCGAGGCTTCTGTCAAGCTGCTTTTTCATC
>JBKCAB010000571.1:0-1268 GCA_046307935.1 Bacteroidota bacterium
AACGGAAGCTTTGGCTTGCCCTGAGTCTCATTTCTAATTTCGGACTCCTGATCTTATTCAAGTACTTCCATTTCCTGATCGGTGGTAGCGCATGGTTCAGGGCAATGACCGATCAGCATGAAACCATGCTTTGGCTGCAATTCGTTTTTGAATACGGAATTCCCGTCGGGATCTCATTTTACACGTTTCAGACGGTCAGCTATACGCTCGATGTATACCACCGGCGATCGGAACCGGAGCGGAATTTCGGGAAGTTTGCTCTTTTTGTCAGTTTCTTTCCCCAGCTGGTCGCAGGACCTATTGAGCGCTTCTCCGACCTGCATCCGCAATTATTTCGGAGCTTCCTTCCCGACCTGCAAGTATTTCGCAAAGCTTTCCAGTTGATGGTCTATGGTTTTTTCCTCAAAATGGTGATCGCAGACAACATTGGAGATATCATCAGTCCGCTGTACATGCAACCCCGGGATTTTGACCTGAGCTCCAGGATCGGTGGCGCATTGCTGTTCGGATTCCAGATCTTTGCGGACTTTTTCGGATATACACTCATCGCGATCGGGGTTGCCGGCTTGTTTGGCGTCAAGCTCCAAGACAACTTCCGCAATCCATACGGGTCATATTCACTGCGTGAATTCTGGTCCAGGTGGCACATCTCCCTTTCCACCTGGTTCCGTGACTATGTGTACATCCCTTTGGGCGGGAACAAACATTCTCAATTCCGTTGGACAGCGGCCATTATTCTGACCTTTGGATTAAGCGGACTCTGGCATGGTGCCAGCTCCACCTTTATCTACTGGGGCTTATTTCACGGAGCATACTACCTCGCGGAGCAATGGCTGTTTCCTGTCAGAATTAACAGACCAATGCATACTGCCGAGAAGGCTCTGCGTTGGACAGCAACTTTCCTGGCCGTAATGGGTGGATGGGTCCTTTTCCGGGCTGGTAAGATCTGGGTTGTCGGACAGTTCATCGCAAAACCCGGTTCACAGCACTTGTTCAAGCCGGAGCATGCACTGTTCCTTATCCCACTGTTGGGATTTCTTCTATTGGAGCTACTGTTCAGGCAAAAAAGGATCGATCGTTACCTGGAAAACAACACCTTTGCAGTTCGCTGGTCGATCTATGGTTTTACACTCATCTGCACATTACTTTTCAGCTCAAGGGGTGATATGCAATTCATCTATTTCCAGTTCTGATGAAGGGAGTCGGTTACATTGCATCAAGAATCATCGCACTGTTCGTATTATTCGGGCTGGCCATGTTAATACATG
>JBKCAB010000572.1:0-1122 GCA_046307935.1 Bacteroidota bacterium
ATTAGTCGGAGCGCCTCCGGGGTATGTCGGTTATGAAGAGGGGGGACAGCTCACCGAGAAGGTAAGAAGAAAGCCGTATTCCATTATTCTGTTGGATGAGATCGAGAAAGCCCATCCGGATGTTTTTAATCTTTTGTTACAGGTACTGGATGATGGTCATATGACGGATGGATTGGGAAGAAAGATCGATTTTAAGAACACCATCCTGATCATGACTTCCAATATCGGCGCTCGTCAGCTTGCAGATTTCGGCACAGGTGTTGGCTTCGGCACAAAAGCAAGGGAAGAATCGAGGGAAGAGAGTTCAAAAACCGTTATTCAGAATGCGTTGCGCAAGGCTTTTTCACCGGAATTCCTGAATCGTATCGATGACATGATCATGTTTAAACCACTTCAGCGAGAGGATATCCATAAGATCATCGATCTGGAGCTTGCTAAGCTTTACGGTAGACTGAATAATCTTGGTTATCAAATCGAGGTGTCTCCAAAAGCCAAAGATTTCATTGTGGACAAAGGATACGATGAGAAATTCGGTGCACGTCCCTTGAAGCGAGCTATTCAAAAGTATGTCGAAGATCCGCTTGCGGAAGAGATCATTAAATCCAACCTTCAGCAAGGGGACAAGATTTTGATCGACCTGAAGGATAAAGAAGATGAGTTGACCGTTTCAATTGAAAAGGGAAAAACAAAAGCCAAGACGAAAGAAAAAGAGTGATTTGTTAGAAATACACCATGAAAAAGGCGCTGATAAAGCGCCTTTTTATTTAAACTTCAGTCAGTTCTTCTTGTTTTACAGGTTTTCGAAAGACGATCTTACCATCGAAAACATCCATGACAATATTTTTCTCCTTGTCGATCGTTCCTGACAAAAGTGCTTTGGATAGTTCATTCAAAACTTGTTTCTGAATTACACGTTTTACAGGCCGAGCCCCAAAGAATGGGTCATAACCTGCCTCGGTGATCCAGTCAAAGGCATCCTTGGTTACTACAAGGTGAAGTTCTTTTTCCCTCAGGTTTTTCCTGAGCTGGTTGAGCTGAAGCAGAACAATCTCTTCTATGTTCTTTTTGGTCAATGGTAAGAACAAAATGCTTTCATCGATCCTGTTAAGGAACTCGGGACGT
>JBKCAB010000573.1:0-1642 GCA_046307935.1 Bacteroidota bacterium
ACTTTCATTTCTAATACTGACATATCAGTTCGATTTATTGCGTTCTTATTTCACTTTCACTTTTGCATACTGGAAGAGATCCGCATACAACTGCTTGAGGCGTTTCTCGTGCAGCTTTTTAGATCCTTCTGCTGCTGCTGCGGTAGCATTCCGCATGATACCAATGAACGGAATGTCGCGCATGGACATCGCAATGTGCGTCCAGGCACCCATATTAGCAGGTTCTTCCTGTGCCCAGAGTATATTTTTCAAACTCTTGTACTTGGCGATCACTGCATCGATCTGCTTCTTTGGCAAGGGATACAGCTGTTCAACACGCACAAAGGCCATGTTCTCTGCTCCATATTCTGTCGCCTTTTCCTTCATTTCGTAATAGAATTTACCGGAACAAAAAACGAGTGTATCAACTTTGGCAACGTTTCCGCTCGGATCATCGATCACTTCCTGGAATCGCCCTGAAGCCATATCGTTCAATGAAGACACTGCTGCCGGGTGACGCAAAATCATCTTTGGTGAGAATACCACGAGTGGTTTGCGGAAATTGCGCTTGAGCTGTCTGCGAAGCAAGTGAAAATGGTTCGCCGGTGTGGAGGTGTTCACGATCTGCATGTTTAGGTCTGCACACTGCTGCAGGAATCGTTCCATGCGTCCGGATGAGTGTTCCGCTCCCTGACCTTCATAACCGTGCGGTAACAACATGGTAAGTCCGCTTTGCGTAGCCCATTTGTCCTCACCGGCAGAGATGAACTGATCCACCATGATCTGCGCGCCATTGAAGAAGTCCCCGAACTGCGCTTCCCAGATGGTCAAACCGTTAGGGGTAGCCAAAGAATAACCGTATTCAAATCCAAGCACCCCATACTCCGAAAGCAGGGAATTGTAAACAGAGAATTTGGCTTGTTTATCGGAAAGAAGATTCAACGTTTCGATCTCTTCTTCGGTGTCTTCTGTTTTCACTACAGCGTGACGGTGAGAGAAGGTACCTCTTTCCACATCTTGTCCTGAAATCCGCACGGGGAAGCCTTCCTCAAGTAAGGTTGCATAGGCCAGCATCTCGGCTGTTCCCCAATCCAGCTTGTCTTCCTTGACAGCATTCATTCGATCTTCGAAGATCTTTGCAATCTTGCGGAAGTATTTTTTGCCTTCCGGTAAAGTTGAAAGTTTTACACCCAGATCAAAAAGACGTTTCTTGTCTACTCCGGTCTCCGGTGAAGCATCGAAATCTTCAGCGTGCGCATGGACAAATCCTTCCCATGTAGCGCTGAGAAAATCGTACACAAGTGCTTTCTCCATTTTGCGGGAGCTCTCGAATTCTTCCTCCAGGAAAGTGTTGTAATCGTCTTCGATCTTCTTCGCTTCATCTTTCGATAATACACCTTCCGTTTCCAGTTGTTTCAGGTAAATATCTTTCGGATTCGGATGCTTGGCGATGAGATTGTAAAGACTCGGCTGGGTAAATTTAGGCTCATCACCTTCGTTGTGTCCGTATTTACGGTAGCATAGCAGGTCGATGAAAATATCACGGTTGAACTCCTGGCGGTATTCCATGGCGATCTCGATCGTCTGTACGACAGCTTCAACGTCGTCGCCATTCACATGGAACACCGGACATAGAGTTGTTTTCGCCACATCCGTGCAGTAA
>JBKCAB010000574.1:0-859 GCA_046307935.1 Bacteroidota bacterium
CGTTTCCTTTCCTGACTCCACCACGACACCCCGCAGGAAAACATCTTCGTAGCCAGAGTAGCTGATAAGCATGTCAATTCTACCAAGCGGAACCCTGTCCAGTCGGTAGTTTCCATTCACATCCGTCAAGGTTCTTATCACGGGATCTGATGCCACAATAACTACTCGCGCTCCCGGTATTGGACTCTCGGAGACCTGATCACGGACAGAACCCCGAACCACCTGAACATTCTGGGAATAACACCAGGTAATTAAGAAAGATAAGGAAATGCATTGAAGGAACTTCAAACTGACCGATTTTACCGCCGCTTTACGCATCTCAGTACACAGATTGATACTTGCGCTCAGGAACGGTCTTCCTCGAACAGCAATTTCGTATAGTGTTTGAGTGTGCGCAAGATCAGTGTGATACCGAATGCAACAACCAGCGCAATGAGGTGTCCGTTCGTGAAAGTAAACTCCCCACTGGAAAATGACACGCGCCACACATCTACAAATACAAAGCCCAGAATTGTTGCTGTGATTCCTGAGTACTCCCGACGAAGTATCGTTTTCATCGAAAAGTGAATTTCACCCCTCACGTAGTTCTTAAAACTTGGCAAAAAGGCTGGCACACGCAATGACCAGTCGAGATAGTCTTGCCCGAATTTTCTTTCCAGAAACCTCTCTTCTGCAAACATGATCCGCTCATAATACAACCAGAACAAAAGACTGAAAACAATCACAAACCAAATATTGTAGGTGAACATAACGATTCCAAGCCACATGAAGTAGTTGCCCAAATAAAGTGGGTGTCTCACCGTAGAGTAGATGCCTTTGGTATTCAATGCCTCGGCTACCTGCTCTTTGGTGTTTCTTC
>JBKCAB010000575.1:0-925 GCA_046307935.1 Bacteroidota bacterium
AAGGAAAAATTCGGACAAACACTCGTATGCTGTTATGCGCGAATAGACGGTTGGGCCGTAGGCATAGTGGCCAATCAGCGGAACGTGGTAAAAAGTAAAAAAGGAGAAATGCAGTTTGGCGGAGTTATTTACACAGATTCTGCGGATAAAGCAGCTCGCTTTGTTATGAACTGCAACCAGAAGAATATTCCATTGGTATTCCTCCAAGATGTAACCGGATTCATGGTCGGTTCGAAGAGTGAACATGCAGGTATCATCAAGGACGGTGCAAAAATGGTAAATGCAATGGCAAACTCGGTTGTACCTAAATTCACGGTCGTTGTTGGAAATTCCTACGGAGCCGGAAATTATGCAATGTGCGGAAAAGCCTATGATCCGCGCCTGATCGTGGGTTGGCCTACAGCAGAGATCGCAGTCATGGGTGGTGGATCCGCAGCGAAAACATTGTTACAAATAGAAGTCGCCTCATTGAAAGCGCGTGGTGAGGAGATCACTCCGGAGCGCGAAAAAGAACTTTACGACACCATTAAAAAGCGTTACGACGATCAGATCTCTCCGTATTATGCTGCCAGCAGACTTTGGATCGATGCGATCATTGATCCAGCTGACACACGCAACGTGATCTCTCTCGGTATCGATATGGCCAACCATAAAAAGGCAGAAAAACAATACAATGTTGGGGTCATTCAAACTTAAGAATTCAACGATCTAAGAACATGAATTTATCCTGGCAGGTTAAATATTATACAGAGCTCTCTACGAATGAGTTCCATGACATCATAGCACTGCGACTCAAAGCATTCGTGGTAGAACAAAACTGTGCTTACCTGGATCTGGATGGTAAGGACAAAAAATGTTACCATGTCATCTGCCGCGACGGATTCGGCACTGTTGTGGCTACGGCGCGCATTCTTCCTCCCGGACT
>JBKCAB010000576.1:0-1647 GCA_046307935.1 Bacteroidota bacterium
AATTCAACATTAAAATACCTAAAAAATACAGGAAATCACAATTTATAACTGCCCACTTTACTGCCTTCCTCGATTTCAACGGGAATAAGGTGATGGATAACGATGAGGTGCCGCTAGAGAACATTGTGATCAAGGTGAACGGGCACGAGATCCTTACTGATAAAGACGGGAAAGGTAAATTCGTGAACATTCCGGTGGGTACCTACGAGCACAAGATCATCCCGTTGGTGGATCTGGATGGCTGGTTCACCTATACCATGGACAGTATCGACATTATTGGCGAACAGTATTATGTGCCGTTCACCAGAGGTGTGAAAGTGTCCGGAAGTGTGGTACTGGATCGCGAGAAATTCACAAAAGATGTCCTGGCCACACTGGATCTTTCCGGGATCAAGATCTTTACCACGGATACATTGGGTAATACCATGGCCACCATGACGGATTTCAACGGGAACTTCAGCTTCTACGTGCCTTATGGTGCCTACGTACTTTCCATGGATGAAGAGGTCATCGGTGACCGTTTCTACATTGCCCAAAACCACATTCCGATGGATCTCTACGATGGAATGGATGGTTTCTACCAGTCGTTCTTCATCATTGAGAAGCGCCGCACGGTGAAGAAGAAGAAGTTCAACGAGAAAGGTGAACTGATCATGGTGGAAGAGGTGGAAGGTGGCGCTGACCGAAACAACAACAATACGATCAATAATTACGGTGATTCGACAGTGATCCACAACAACAATACCTACAACATCTTCAACGAAGACCGCAAAGGCAACGACGGCAACGGTGGTGGTTCAAACATCAATGCGGATGAACTGTACGAGGAGCTCGATGAGCGCATAGATCGTCTGGATGCCATCATCCGTGCATTACTCAAGGGTGAGATCACGAACGAGGGCCGTATGGTACTCGCCGAGGCACTGCGCCAGCTGAAGAACGAAGAAGAAGCGAAACGCCGCAACGGTCCGCAACCACAGCCGGAAGACGGAACCATTGATGTGGCGCGCCATTTCCACCTGGTGGTAGGTGGTTTCGTGTACCGCGAAAATGCCGAGAGATTCGTGAACAAGCTCAAAGCAGAAGGTCTCAACGAAGCCGTGATCATTGGTGTGTTCAACGGTTATTTCTTAGTGCGTCTGAAAGATTATGCCACGATGGAAGAAGCGCTGGAAGGTCAGCAGCAATACCGCCGCATCAACAAGGATCTGTGGATCCACAAGTGGCCTTAAATAAAGCCTTTAGCTCAGGAAATTTCGGAAATTGTAGTATTTAGGATTGGGCATGCACTGAGCTGTAGCATGACCCTCTGTTTTTCTCCATGCCTATGTGGTAAAGAAGCCATCCGCACACAATCCCTCCATGCCCTTCAAACACCGCGCACTTCTATATTTCTCCATGCCTATGTGGTAAAGAAGCCGCCCAATCACAATCCCTCCATGCCCTTCAAACACCGCGCACTTCTATATTTCTCCATGCCTATGTGGTAAAAAAAAATGAGAAATCCAGAGGCATTGTCTCAATAAGTGACCTGCCCTTCGTTAAAGTCCTCGTTCCCGTCTCAGTATGTCTTCAATTTGAATACCGAGTGTTGGTAAGATTTCTTCTACAACCGCCCATACTGCCCAAAGGTCAACTCCAATGTAA
>JBKCAB010000577.1:0-1724 GCA_046307935.1 Bacteroidota bacterium
CAATGTGGCTGAATCGCCCAAGTCTTTCAATAATGTATGCCGTTTGTTCACGGACAATAATAATACTTTGAATGATCAGAAAAAGAACAGGAACAGCAATAGCGGCAATGGTAATTATCAACTTTTCATCCATGGAACTGAGATTTTCGAATAAAACAAAAAAGCCATCCAACGATGGCTAAACACTTATTGAATGGTCAATTTTTTTTCCAAGTCCTCCAGATAGACACGGAACTGTTTGTCTGTTTCAGAGAGGTTCATTACAGTCCTGCAAGCATGAAGAACTGTTGCATGGTCTTTTCCGCCGCAATGTGCACCAATGTTGGCAAGCGAAGATTTTGTCATCTTCTTCGAAAAATACATGGAGATCTGTCTGGCCTGTACAACCTCACGTTTGCGCGTTTTTGACTTGAGCATTTCGATCGGCAGGTCAAAATAATCGCAGACCACTTTTTGTATGTACTCTATCGAAACTTCTCTGGCGGTATTCTTAACGAACTTATCGACCATTTGCTTCGCTAATTCGAGCGTGATGGCTTTCTTATTCAATGATGCCTGGGCAAGTAAAGTATTGAGAGCGCCCTCCATTTCTCGTACATTGGTATTGATGGAATAGGCAAGGTACTCGACCACATCTTTGGGAAGCTCGATACCGTTGCCGTACATCTTCTTTTCCAGGATCGCTATTCTAGTTTCCAGGTCTGGGGTACCAAGGTCAGCTGAAAGTCCCCATTTGAAACGGGATAGCAGACGCTGTTCCATACCCTGCATTTCTACCGGTGCCTTGTCCGAGGTCAAAATGATCTGCTTGCCGTTCTGGTGTAGGTGATTGAAAATATGGAAGAACACATCCTGCGTTCTTTCTTTCCCTGAGAAAAACTGCACGTCATCAATGATGAGCACGTCGATCATCTGATAGAAATGAATGAAATCGTTTGTTGTTTGGTTCTTGATCGCATCTATGAACTGATGAGCAAACTTTTCTGAACCGACGTACAATACGGTTTTATTTGGGAACTGATTCTTGATCGCAATACCTATAGCGTGAGCAAGATGGGTCTTGCCTAATCCAACACCGCCGTAAATTAACAAGGGATTAAAGGCAGTCCCTCCCGGCTTGTTTGCCACGGCATAACCTGAGGCGCGAGCCAACCGGTTGCAATCGCCTTCAACGAAATTCTCAAAGGAATAGGACGGATTCAGGTTAGAATCAACATTCACCTTCTTCAATCCCGGAATAATAAAAGGATTCCTGATCTGATTTTCACTCAGGTTCAACGGCATGGAAACCGGAGCATTCTTGAGTGATTTTTTATTCAACGCAGGTAACTTAACGGTGTAAGGTGTGGAATTCGTCGAATTGTTCTCCATGACAATACTGTACTCCAGCGTACCTTCAGCTCCAAGCTCTTTTTTGATCACCTTTTTCAGCAGCGTGATATAGTTCTCCTCAAGCCACTCATAAAAGAAGTGGGAAGGAACTTGAATGGTCAGTACACTCGTCTCCAATTTCACGGGTACGATGGGTTCGAACCAGGTCTTAAAAGCCTGAAGTGAGATATTGTCTTTGATCACTTTCAGACAAGCGTTCCAAACTACTTCATGATCAGTATTCATCGAAAAAAATCCTTTTTTAGTTTGTTTTTGGTTTTCCTGTCAACCAGTAGAGCATTTGTAAAAACGCACAGTGGTTTGGGTTTTTTATTGAGGGAACAAATATTTAC
>JBKCAB010000578.1:0-3105 GCA_046307935.1 Bacteroidota bacterium
GATCGAGGAATACTCGTGGCCCGGGAATGTCAGGCAGCTGAAAAACCTTGTCGAACAGATCTCAGTAATTGAAACGAAGCGCGAAATAGATGCACTAACCCTTGCACATTATTTACCTGCTGAAAAATCAACCTCCCCCGCTATTATCGGAGAAAGTACATCAGAAAATTTTTCGGAGCGAGAGCTGATGTACAAATTTCTCTTCGATATGAAGAAAGACCTTTCAGAGCTCAAAAAGCTGGTGGTTGAATTGCTTTCTAAAGGTGGAGAGATCGCACTCGATCACGAACAAACCGCCTTGGTCAACCGGTATTTCCAAGAGGTGAATCCCGGAGGAACGATGACGCGAATCCTGCCAGCCGGAAGTGTGGACACCCATCCGGTGCATTACCCTGTCAAGGGAGCAGATGAGGTATTCGAATCACACGAGGAACTGGAAGAATCGCTTTCACTCGAAGACCGTGAGAAAGAACTGATCATAAAAGCCCTCGAAAAACACAGGGGCAAGCGAAAATATGCTGCGGCAGAGCTCGGAATCTCAGAACGCACACTTTACCGAAAGATCAAAGAATACAATCTGGCAGAATGATCCGTTTTTTCCTCATACTGACTCTTTTGTGTTCCTTGTCGTCATGCTGGCCAACAAGTGTTTCCCTCATGGATAAAGGCGCCATGCCCGAAGAATGGAGAACATTTTCACTCAAAACACTTGAGAACAATGCTGCCAATGCGCCACTCAATTACACACTGAATCTCAGCGAATCCATCAAGGATGGGATCCAAAACAACACGCGACTTCTGTTGAATACTGAAACAGGTAAAGGAGAGGTGTATATTGAAGGTGCGATCACCGGATACAGTGTTCTGCCGGTGGCGATGCAGGAAGGAGACAATGCGGCGAAGAACCGCTTGACAGTTTCTACTCAATTCAGCTTTTTCATTTCGCAACCCAAAGAGGATAAAGTTGTCATGAATGCCACGCGTTTTATCGATTACGAATCAAACACGGATCTGGCAACTGTCGAATCTACCTTGCTTGACGAGATCACGAAACAGATCGTTCAAGACGTCATCAACAAACTTCTTTCCAACTGGTGATGCTTGACCTGATACAAATAGCTGAGAGAATCAAGGATCCTGCTGTCATAACACGTGATGAGATCCCTTTTTTGCGCGAACTCAACGATAAATTCCCCTATTCGCAGGTTTTTCCGCTTCTTTATTTGAAAGCATTAGCCGCATACCAAGACATACATTTTGATGAGGAGCTGGTCAAACATGCTTTTCGGATCTCGGACAGAGTTCGGCTCTACGAATTGATCCATGAAAAAGAAGACCGATCGTTCACGGTACAAGACACGAACCCGGAATCATCAGAAAATGACACCGAAGCTATCGAAACACCGGTGATCGTGCTTCACCCTGAAAAAGTTTTCCGAGTTGACGATAAAGAGAACAAAACTTTAGAAGTTGACATTACCGTTGCAAAGGATTCTATAGAAGCGAAGGAAACGATCGATCTACCCGATGATCCGTTCGCAGAAGAAGTTGAACCGTATCTGACTATAGCACTTCCAAAAGAAGAAGTTACAGCATCGACGGATGAGATCATCTCCGAAGCAGAAGATACCGCTTTAAATTCAAACATAGGATCCGAGATCGCCGAAGAACATACCGATACCTTTGTATCCGATCTGGCTGCCATCGGGGAAACAGTGACAACAGCGTTTGAAAACGAGATGATCGCGCAAACACTGTCAAGTGCCTACCCGCTCGCTGGGTTCACCGAAACGAACTTAAGCTCAACGACCGACGAAAAGGACCAAAGGAGCGAGAAAGACGCTGGAGAACAGTCGAATGATCAGGTAGCAACCGGTAGAACGTTCACCGGCTGGTTAAGGGCAAATATCAATGATCTTCCGCGAATTGACACTGACAAAGCAAGAATCGAAGCACTTGTAGATCAGTTCATCAAAGAAGAACCGAGTATTACAAGACCGGGAAAAGAAAAAAGCGAATCGGAAAAACCAAAGAAGGAGTTTTATTCGGCAACAAAAAAAGCCAAGGAGAGTCTTGATGCGAACAACATGCCTGTGAGTGAGACATTGGCTAAGATCTTTGTGTTACAAGGAAATTATCCGAAAGCGATCTATGCTTACGAACAATTAATGTTGTCAAATCCGGAAAAAAAGATTTTCTTTGCATCCCAAATTGAAGAATTAAAGAAAAAATTAAATCAATAAAAGCATGATTGCACTATTATCCGTTTTGATCATTATTGCGAGTGCTCTTCTCGTACTGGTTGTTTTCGTTCAAAACCCCAAAGGTGGTGGTTTAAGTACTGATTTCGGTGCAGCTCACCAGATCGGTGGTGTTCAGAAGACAAACGATTTCATCGACAAAGCAACATGGATCTTGGCCGGTTCGATCATGGTTCTGAGCATCGTGATAACCATCATGAGCAAACCTGTTCAAGAGGCACAGCCTCAGGAAGAACAGACCCAACAGCAGGGTCAGGGAGGTGGACAACCTCAGCAGCCAGGAAAGCAGAACGCTCAGCCGGCGAAATAGAAAAGCGGTCCACGAGATTGGAAAATGTCAGTATGTCACCCATACTGACATTTTTTTATGTTTTAAGTGCCAGAAATTGAAAAAATGTCGCATCAAACCTCATGGCACAGATTTCGTTCAATGAGGTCGCAAATCAAAAATTAAAGTCAAACATATGTCAATGAAGTTTAAACCTTTGGCAGACAGAGTTCTCATAGAACCTGCGCCGGCAGAAGAAAAAACAGCAAGTGGGATCATTATTCCGGACACTGCAAAGGAGAAACCCCTCAAAGGAACAGTGGTTGCTGCGGGAAAAGGAAAGAAAGATGAACCCGTAACCGTGAAGGTTGGAGATTCTGTTCTCTACGGTCAGTATTCTGGCACCGAGATCAAGATCGACGGTAAGAATTACCTGATCATGAGAGAATCAGACATTTATGGAATTTTTTAACGTTTAACCAGTAACAAAAAGAAAAATGGCAAAAGATCTTTATTTCGACGTTGAAGGACGTGAAAAACTGAAGAAGGGTGTTGATGCATTGGCCAACGCTGTGA
>JBKCAB010000579.1:0-972 GCA_046307935.1 Bacteroidota bacterium
GCCCTGTACAGATCATCGTAAACCTTTTTAGCAAAAGCAGGCGGACGCTCATATGTCTGAGATTGAATAACATTAACCTGAAGACAGAGACAGGCCAAAATCAGCAATTTGTGGTACACGCGAATTCGAAATTTGTATTAAATGAATGTTTTTCCAAATGAAAATTACAAAAACATTTCATTTCAGGGATTTTTTCTTCGAACATTTCGATGATTTTGATCACGATGGTTACGTTTTATTAGAAGGACTATCAATGAGCGTGAATTATCAATAAATCAAACATTAAAAAACTAGAAACATGAATTTATTTGGACAAAACAATCATCCCGAATCACTTAAGGATCAGATCATCAGAATTCTGAATGAGGAAAAGATGCGCTATTCCATTCACACCGAAAATAATGATGAAGTGGTGATCAATCTTGGGATGGCGTTAAGCGAAGGGAACGTGGATACATTCATTCTTGCGCAAACAGCCTGTCATCTGATAGAGATTGTAACTTTTGCTCCTTTGAACATTCCGGAGAACAAAAGATCCGAAGCTGCTCGGTACTGCGCAACCATTTCAACTCACCTCTCATTCGGTGCTTTTGAAATGAATCATACGACCGGCCAATTGCGCACAAAAACCTATTTACTGTTACCTGAGTCTCTTACGATGAGTGATGTAGTCTTCAAACGTTGTTTTTTGGGAAATCTGGATATCATGGATCGTTATTTCTCCGGCATGATGCAGATCGTATATGGAAACATATCAGCACAAAGCGCCATTGAAAAGATCCATAATCGAACGGATCCTCAGTTGAATTAGATAATATCCAATGAAAGTTCAGACTGTTTCATTGGAGCAGTCTGAACTTGCTGATCATTTCTTTGAGCTATTGACTTTGAGCTTTGTATACTCATCCCCATCCAGAAAGAGGTAGTACTTCTTTTTCCCATCATTTTCAAGATCCAATCGAGATTCCACAC
>JBKCAB010000580.1:0-956 GCA_046307935.1 Bacteroidota bacterium
GGCTAGTGCGTTCAATGCTGATCATCAGCTCATTTCCTTTTACTACCGTGTCCATTATACGGAATGGTCTTCAATAGTTACAGACCAGCATGTAGTTCCATTAACGGAGGAAGGAGAAAAGCACCGTTGGGTTAAGTTGGAGGCCCTGACTCCCGAGTTCTTCAATTTTCCGATCGACAAAATCGTGTCAAAGCATCTCACCAATCAATAAACGGTATCTACGGTCCGTTGAACGACCATCTGGGTGATACGCTTGTTCAATTCATTCTTGTTTGCCAAATAAAGGGTGAATTCCTCCAGAGTAAGTAAACCAATTACACAACCAATCAGTTGATTTCTAAGGTCGGTTTGCTTATGGATGAATTGTTGAACCTTTTGATGAAAGTCCTGCCTCGATCCTTTGTTCTTTGAGAGTGTATTGAAATTTGGATAGTTCCGGACATGCGCGATGAGCAGCTCGTGCTGGAACTTGATCACAGGGCGCAACACGGCGTTTTGAAATTGCTCAGCTTCTCCGGACAGCTCCGTTGTCGCGGCAGGGATAAGAGGGCGTAATTGCACCAGATCTTCTCGTTCCATAGTAGAGGAACAAATGCGGATATGAAAAGTTTATTCTGCTTCTATCAATTCAGAGCGATGAAGGAACTCGTCAATGTATTCCTCCATTCTGCGGTCACTGAAGCTGTATGAAAGCAATATCTGCTGACATTTCGGTATGCTCTCAGCAAGACGGGAAAGCTGCATCTTAAAACCTTTTTTGAAGAGCTCAATGGCATCATCGAGTACGAACAACTTTAGCTTGGAAACATTGAATCCATTCTGTATATACAGTTCGTAAATCCTTTTTGGTGTACCCACGATGATCTCGGTCCCGTCAAAAATGTCATTCCGTTGCTGAAGCTTATTCCCCTTTTCATGAGCCAGATCAACAGTAATATCTAGGGTACGGCAAATCT
>JBKCAB010000581.1:0-1579 GCA_046307935.1 Bacteroidota bacterium
CCGCTGTATGGAGTAGTTCCTCCCGCAGCAAATACAGTGATCACTCCTGTTTCACCGTTACAGTTGATGTCATCGCTTACCGCAGCGTTTGCAGTAAGAAGAGATGGCTCACTAACTGTAATGCTTGTAGTTGATGAACAATTGTTTGCATCAGTAACCGTGTAAGAGTAAGTTCCTGCAGAGAGGTTAGTATAGGTAACCGCACCGCTGTAAGGTGCTGTTCCACCGGATGCACTAACTGCTACAAATCCGTTGGAGTAACCCTTACAACTTACACCCCAGCCATTGTAATCCGAAGTGGCAGCAGCAGCTACAAGCAGCTCAGGCTGTGATATGGTGAAGGAGAGCGATGTATTACTGCATGCATTGGTTGCTGTCACGGTATAGTTTCCAGCACTCAATCCAGTGAGATCTTGGCTTGCTGCTCCGTTGGACCATGAATAGGAAATTGTTCCGCTGCCAGATGCTGAGATATCAATACTTCCGTTATTACCACCAAAACAGCTCAAATGCGATGTTGTGCCTGATAAATCAACCGGTGTGCAAGCAACATTTAGACGTATATCATCCAGACGATAGAAATAATTGTTGGTAGAGCTGTTGGGGGCATATGCTGTTGATTGCGTGAAACGTATCCTAAGATTTTGAGTGGATGGTATGGTTCCGTTAGCGATGATAGATTGCCATGTTGTTGAAGTAGTATGAGGCGTTGAAAGCAAGGACCAATTCGTACCATCTGTGCTCACCTCAACTTTGAAAGTTGATGTTTGAAATGTTGCATCAGAACTCCCCCGTCGAATGTAGAATGATAGCTGTAGTGGGGATATATTAAGCGTATTTATTCCTGAAATTTGAAAAAACGCACTATTTCTTGATAGGAAAATGTGATTCCCTGCACTCAAACTTCCTTGGCTGTCATTATTGTTACGCACAGTAGCATTGCTTGAAGTTGATCCGGTCATTATAAAACCGTCATTATCAAAGCGGTTATCGCCTTCCCAAAAACTTATAGCATTATTATTGGCAGGAGGCGCACCAGTGGCATCACCAATGGTTTCGTTGAACACTTGAGCACTAGTAGCGTTAAAAATGCTCTGCGCTACAAGAAGAATTAGAATTTTTAATAAGTTGATTCTTTTCATAGATTATTTCTTTAAATCGTTTACACAAAATTCGAAATGGTGTATGACAATCAAATTAATCGGATGTTATTAAAACAAAAAAAGGAGGCCGAAGCCTCCTTTCCTTATTCATTATTGATCAGGATTACTCCTTAACGATCTTCAGGTTATCCATGATACCGTTGCTGCCGATCACATTCACTACGTAAATGCCACCAGTCAGTGCACTCATATCAACATCGAAGGTTCTGTTTTCGAAGTCGCTGATGAATCCGTTGAACACTTCAGCGATCACACGTCCTGTCATGTCTGTCAGCACGATTGAGTATTCACCCTTGTCAACCGGTGTAACTGAAACTGTTGTCGCAGTCATTGTCGGGTTAGGATACGCAGTCAGTGCAAGCGTTGGATTCATTTCCTCCAGCTTCTGAGCTGCTGCTCCCTGTACCGCCATTCCT
>JBKCAB010000582.1:0-2418 GCA_046307935.1 Bacteroidota bacterium
CATTTAGAATTTGAAATGTCAATGCGAATAAAAGTGTAAGAAAAATACCTTTCATAATGACCAAAAGTAGATTAAAAGGGACAAAGTGTTTTGTTAAATTTTGTCAATTCACCCAATTTAAAACATCATAAAGCACCAATCTGTAGAACCAGAGGCACCATAAAACTGAACGTTTACAAATCAAATGAACAATTCTGATCGCTAAGTTATCTCAAGAAAATGTGTCACCTTAACTGAACCAGATATCTGTGATCATTTCGCAACCTGCAAACGCATTGACCCGATCAATGATGATCTGTTTTCCATGATGCAGCTCGTCGCGCATGACCGAAGAATCCATAACCACATATAAAATCTTCCCCCTGATCTTGAGCTCCTTGGTTCGGTTCGCTACGGCAGTCCCCATAAGCTCAGGCCATGCATTTATGACGTCCATTTCCTTCATTCGACTTTCCAATCCGTAGGCTTTCATAAGGCGGTCTATGATCACCTTTAGCGGAGCATCGTTCGAAGATCTTCTGCTATCGCTCATGATACCGAAGTTTGAAGATCCGTTTTCAAATGTTCAACGCAACCATTGTCCACCTGATAGAACTGAAGGTCCACATCCATTGAACTGAATATCAGCCTCAGCCGATCCAGATCCGTATCTGTGACCAAAACCTGATCGAAGTATTGATCGGATACAAGTGTCAGTAGTTTTCGAACTCTGTCCTTGTCGAGCTTATCGAAAATATCGTCCAGCAGCAAAGTTGGTTTTACCCCAAGATGTCTGCTCAACCACTCATACTGCGCTAGCCGGAGGGCAATTATGAACGACTTCTGTTGTCCCTGCGACCCAAAGCGTTTTATTGGATGCCCTTTGATCATAAATACAAGATCATCCTTGTGAACACCCGCGTTGGAATAATGAGTAACTGCATCTTTCCTTTCAAAAACAGCAAGAAGATCCTCGAATGCGTGGTCGTGCAGCTGTGAGCGGTATTCTAAGCCAACATCCTCAGATCCTTCACCGATGAAGTTGTATCGCTCCGTAAAAACAGGAAGAAATTCATCCAGAAAACGCATCCTTCGTTCATAGATCCTTGTGCCCAGCTCACACATCTGTATATTCCAGATCTCGATCGATTCGCGATCGAAAAGACCATGATCATACATGTTCCTCAAAAGCGCATTCCGCTGATCGAGCACACGACTGTAACGCTGGATATCTTCGAGATACTGTCGGTCGAATTGAGCAATGATCCCATCCATCCATTTTCTACGTAGCTCACTTCCTTCGGAGATGAGGTCACGATCGTAAGGTGAGATCATGACAACCGGGAATTGTCCGATATGATCAGCAAGCTTTTCGTATTCATTCTTGTTCCTCCGGAAGATCTTCTTCGCTCCTTGTTTGACAGCACAGTGAATTTCAACCGTATTCCCCTCCTTCTCCCACTCTCCTCGGATCGAAAAAAAATGTTCACCAAACCTTATATTCTGACGATCCATCACATTCAGGTACGACTTACACATGCTCAGATAATGGACTGCATCCAAGATGTTTGTCTTCCCTGATCCGTTGCTGCCGACAAAACAATTAACCCCCAAACCAAGACTTAGCTCGGCTTCTTCATAGTTCTTGAAATTGATCAGGTGGAGGTTTTTCAAATGCATCTACCACAAATCTACAGTAAAGACTTCAATTTTACAGCCCAATTCTCGCATTCTTTTTCGATTTCCCATGTTGAAAAATTAACCAAACGATATTAAAAAAAAAACTATTTTTGCACCGCGAATTAAGCCGAAAGTTATGTTAGAAAATTTCTCATTCCAGAGCATTAAAGATATGATCAATCGCAATAAGAATGCGAAGATCACTGTTTATGTTGTGTCCGGTCTCCTTGTTCTCGTAATTGGTTTTTTCGGTTACCGTCAATTTGTATGGAAGCCCAAAAATGAGAAGTCCAAGGATGCATTTTGGCCGGGATTGAATCTCGCTGCAAAAGATTCCACTGATCAGGCTATTGAAGCATTGGCTCCGGTGGTTAAGAAATATGACGGAACGCTTGGTGGAGAAAACGCACAGTTCACCATCGCTCGACAATACATGGCTAAAGGCGAATTCAAGAAGGCATTGAAGGAACTGGATGGTGTCGAACTCAGTGACACCTACCTGGCGGCAATGAAAGTCGGTCTTCAAGGTGATTGTCACAGTGAAATGAAAGACTTCGAAAAAGCCGGAACTCTCTACCTTCAGGCAGCAGAGGTAAATGCCAATGATTTCACTTCACCGATGTACTTTTTCAAGGCAGGTCTTTGCGCTGAAAAAGTAAAAGATTTCCAGAAAGCTACTGAATGTTACACGCGCATTAAAGACGAATATCAAAACTTAGCTAGTAAGAAGTCGATCGAAAAATACATCTCGAGGTCTTC
>JBKCAB010000583.1:0-1238 GCA_046307935.1 Bacteroidota bacterium
TACGCGATACAGCAGGGAATTTTTCAACGGAGTACAAAGTTCTCACCGCAGAATTTCACGACCGGGAACTTTAAGTTGTGAACAATCATATTTTCTTGCTGAATGATGAAATCGACATCTTTATTACTGGAAATGTACTAGTTACGAATGTCTTTTCTATCGTATTCTATTGTTGGATCAACTTTTTTTGATGTTTTTCTGAAAGAAAGACCGGAAAAATGTTTTCTATTACCTCGAAAGGTCACATTTTTGTAATCTAAAATTGATTCGCATGAAATCAACCGGTATCGATTACCTTCCAATACTTTTACAAATAGGTGTAGTTGGTGGATTCGTGATCTTCGTGATCATCATAACCCATTTTTTGGGACCGCGTCTGAAGTCCAAGAACAAAGATGCGAATTGGGAATGTGGAATTGAATCGCAAGGCGATGCCCGATTTCCGGTTTCTGTCCGTTACTTCATGACCGCCATATTATTCGTTCTTTTCGATGTAGAGGTCATCTTCTTCTATCCTTACGCCGTTAATTTCAAAAGTCTCGAACTTGAAGGCCTTTTAGCTGTTATTCTTTTCGTCGGCCTCTTTTTGACCGGGTTTTTATACGTACTTAAAAAAGGAGCATTGGAATGGGAAAAATAGAAGATCTTCAAGTTGTTAATGGCGAAGGTTATCAGCTTTCCAAGTTGGAAAATGTGGTTGCTGCAGCCCGAGCAAATTCAGTATGGCCATTGCCGTTCGCTACATCTTGTTGTGGAATTGAATACATGGCTACAATGGGGAGTAATTACGATCTTGCACGCTTTGGAATGGAGCGAATGTCCTTCTCTCCTCGACAAGCAGACCTGCTGATCGTTGCGGGAACGATATCCAAAAAACTTGCACCTGTGCTCAAGCAGGTGTACGAACAAATGGCAGAGCCGAAGTGGGTGCTGTCTGTAGGTGCTTGTGCCTCTTCGGGTGGAATATTCGATACCTACTCTGTACTACAGGGTATTGATCGGGTGATCCCGGTGGACGTATATGTACCCGGTTGTCCGCCGCGTCCTGAGCAGATCATCGACGGAATAATGAAGATCCATGAAATGGTGAAACATGAACCACTTAGAAGGCGCTATTCGGATGAATACAAGGCTTTACTGAACAATTACAACATTGAAAATCATGAGTAGTAAACTGACAAATGAAGCTGTCGCTGAGCGACTGAAAGGTCAGTTCGGTGAAGCGATAATTTCGGTGG
>JBKCAB010000584.1:0-1985 GCA_046307935.1 Bacteroidota bacterium
CGTTCGTGTAAGAAAAACAGTTCCGGCGAAGCTCCTCATGCTTATTTGTTCGTTTACCGCGATAATCTGTCCGGCGCCGAGGACTATTTCGAAGGGAACGCAAAATCGATCTCGGGATTAAAAGCGGATGGCGATGTCATACAATTTACCTTGTTGAAAAAGGATGACAATTTCCTCAATAAAATGGCCAATATCTGCACTGCGATCAGTCCGGCGAAGATCATTAATGCCGATAAGGAAACAGACATGATCGGCACCGGGCCTTTTCTATTCAACGGATACATGCGTGAGGAGACAAAGAAAGCCGTACTTGTCAGGAATACTGATTATTACTTGCGTGACCAAAACGGCAACACCCTGCCTTACCTCGATAGTCTGATATTTCTCTTCAACAGTCGAAAGCTTGACCAAATGGAGCTTTTTGAAAATCATGATATCGACATTATCACAGGTTTACCTCCCGGAAGGATCACCATGATGTTGGAAGGCCGTATAAAGGATTTCAATTCAAGTCCGCCCGTATTCATCATGCGCAACAATCCGATTCTGATGACCAATTACTATTTCTTCGATATGACCGATCCGCGATTTGCCGATGTAAAGGTCAGACAGGCTTTCAATTACGCCGTTGATAAAGAGAAATTAGGCAGGGAAGTCCTGAGGAACCAATATTATGAGTTAGGATACTACGGCATTGTTCCGCCAATTGCCTCCACCTTTCGGGGGTATGATTTTTCCGGAGTCCGCACTGCATCTTATGGATTCGACCCTGAAAAAGCCAGGAAGCTACTTTCCGAGGCGGGTTATCCAAATGGTAAAGGCTTCGGAAGTATTACACTTCGCTACAACATAGGAGATATCAATTCAGCGGTTGCGGATGAATTTGCTCAACAGATATTTCAAACCTTGAACATCAACGTAAATATTGACGGTTCTACCTTTGAACAAAAAGAGCAGGACGCCAGCATGGCAAAAGGTGATATCTTCAGAGGAGCCTGGGCAGCTGACTACGCGAATCCGGAAACTTTTCTGAGTAATTTTTATGGGAAACCCGTCCCAATTGATCGAAATTCTCTTTCTCCCGTTAACCAATCGAGATACGTGAACGACCTTTTCGATCAGCTATTTGAAAGGGCAACGAAAAGCAAAAAAATGTCTGATGCGATGCAATACTATGCTAAAGCAGAAAAAGTGTTGATGCAGGATCCTCCGATAATTCCACTTTGGTACAGCGGTGATATTCAGATCATTTATTCAGATATACGGAACTTACACTTCAACGCATTGAATCAGTTTTCTTTCCGCGAGGTTTATAAGAAACAACTTACTGCGGAGGAATATCAAAAGCAAATCAAGTAAAAACGAAATAGATGTATTTTTATCGACTACTTCAACTGATCTTCACTTTTTTCTTTTTGACATTCAACGCTTTTGCCCAGACTCAACCCAGCCAAACTGTGCGCGGAAAAGTAGTTGACAGCGAGTCCAATTATCCTTTGATAGGTGCAAAAGTTACCATATGGACCGAAGACTCTATCCCTAATCTACGGGCTATAACGGATGTAGATGGTAACTTTTCCATCCAGAAAGTACCCGTAGGGAAACATCAGCTGGAAGTCAACTTGATGACGTATGAATCGCAGGCAGTAACGATTGAGGTCAATTCAGGAAGAGAGACCCTTCTGACCATTCTACTCAGTGAAGCCTATCTCGAACAGGAGGAAGTCACGGTAACTGCACGAAAACAAGGTGAGGTCATCAATGAATTAGCTGTAATTTCTGCACAACAGTTCAGCGTTGAGGAATCCAACCGCTACCCGGGTTCAAGGATGGATCCTGCCCGTATGGCGTCCAATTTTGCCGGTGTTCAAGGCGCTGATGATTCGAGAAATGACATCGTTGTGAGGGGGAATTCACCCCTGGGGATCATCTACCGGGTAGAGGGCATAGATATTCCGAATCCATCGCATTTTGCCATTGCAGGT
>JBKCAB010000585.1:0-8600 GCA_046307935.1 Bacteroidota bacterium
ATTTGGAGAGATAGTGAACTGTGTCATCAACGGAGATACCCAGAGCAATGCTGAATACGAGCAAAGTCGATGGTTTCAGAGGTATGCCGATCCAACCCATAATCCCGGCAGTAACGACCAACGGTATGAGATTGGGTACCATCGCAACGATCACCATTCTCCACGATCTGAAAAGTAGCGCCATGATAATTGAAATACACAAAATGGCGAAAAGAATGCTTGAGAAAAGATTGTTCACAAGATAACGTGTTCCTTCTGATGCTACTACAGAAGTACCCGTCAGGGTGATATCGAAATATTCGTGATCGATGGCCTGTCGAAGTTGTTCATTAAAGTCTTTTTTGGCATAATAACTTTTGATAAGCTCGGGATCAGTGTCAAATTTCATCATGAGGTCACTGTCCTCTCCGGCGATAACCTTTGTCAAGGCAGAATATATCCCGCCGTGGTTTTCGAGTATGGAATCGATGTAGTGTTTCTTGCCTTTTTTAATCTTCCCGTAGTAGCGTTCAATTGTTTTTTTGTCCGGATTCATGATACTGTCGATCTCCTCACGGATGACATCCACCTTATCGGCCACTTCATAGGATCCAAGATCCTTCATCTGTACACGCACACGCACGGTCATGTTCACTGTATCGAGGAGTTCTTTGACCGATAAACCACCACCATTTGCGTTGGTCATGTCGAAGTTGTCGATGTACTTCTTCAAACGTGCTTTATCCTTGGCCGAGATCAGCTCATATTTAGACGGATCGTTCCCATAGTAGGCCATATTGATGACCTTTATGAAATCAACCAAGGAAATACTTTTCGAGAATAAGGTGTCTTTCTTGTAATTTATCTGAACAGCTTCGATGCGTTCGAGTGTTGACTTTTTGAATAATCTTCCCGGTTCTTTGTAGGCGATCATGACCTCGAAGGGTATTGAACCTCCGAAGTGCTTTTCCACAAATTTCAAATCAGTTAAGATCGGATCATCTTGCGGAAGATCCCCAGTAATGTTTCCGGTGGCCTTGATCTGCACAAGTCCGATAATACTGATGATCACTATTGCCAGCGTTGTCAGATAGACTGCGGTCCTTCTGTGTTGGGTCAGAAAGAGGATCGATCGGATAAGTCCGGTTGCAAATTTTCTGTCCAGATGCTTCAGGTGCCTTTCTTTTGGTTTTTTGGAGAAAGAAAGTATGATCGGAAGAATACAAATAGAAAGTAGAAATACCATCATAACATTCAGCGAGGCAGTTACACCAAACTCAAACAGCTTTTCAGAATTCGTGAATGCAAAGGTGAGGAAACCGATCGCTGTGGTGAAATTGGTGAGGAAGGTGGCTGTTCCGATCTTTTGAACGACCCTCGAAAGTGCTTTTATTTTATTGCCGTGTTCCTTGACTTCCTGATGGAATTTGGTCATGAGGTAAGTACAGTTCGGCACACCAATCACGATCATCAAAGGCGGTATAAGTGCCATTAAGATCGAAAGTCGGAAGCCCATGAAAGCCATACTTCCCATCGCCCAGATCACCGCTATTGCCACAACGGTAAGACAGATCATCACCACGCGGAATGACCTGAAGAAAATATAAAGCAACAAGGCTGTGATAGCCAAAGAAAGCCCGATGAAGAAGAACATTTCACCCTGAATGCGCTTGGCAATTATCACGCGCAGGTGAGGAAGTCCTGCGAAGCGGATCTTACCAAAGTTGGTGCTGTAACTTTCAGCTAGCTTTTCAATTTCAGTTACGACCTTACTTCTTGTATTGTCTCCGAGATAGCGTTCTTCGATGGAGACCATCATCAAGGACACATTCGTGGCATCGTTGTAGAGAAGACCTTCATAAACCGGGTTGGATTTTATTTCTCTTTCGATCGAGTCAATGCTTTTTTCCTGAAAGGTGATGTCGGAGAAGATGCGTTGTGCCTCGAATCGGGAATCCGCAATGTTGTTCTTGATCGTAAAGAGGGTTGCTTCGGAGATTACAGACTCGACGCCATCAAAGCTTAGGATGGAGTCGCCGAGTTCTTTCCATTTCAGAAAATTTTCTTCTGTGTATAGCGAGTCAGTTTGTATCGCGATTGCCAATGAACCGCCGTCTTCTCCGAAATGCTCTTTAAAGAGGGTGTAATTTCGTGTGGTCTCGGAGTTTTTCGGTAGAATGATCCCGTATTTATTGTCAGGCTTTAAACCGGTTATCGCATGGAAGCCAAAAAAAACGGTGAGTAAGGTAATCACTCCTAAAATAAAGAAGCGATTCCTGAGGATGAAAGAAGCAATTTTACTCCACATTTACGTTAACCGAAGAATCAAAGTTAATCAAATAAAAAGAGCCGACAAATCAAGGCTGCAGGTCATGTTTCAGCCATTCGAAGAACTCCCGTTGCCAGAGTAATCCGTTCTGTGGGCTTTGAACCCAGTGGCCTTCTGTCGGAAAATACAGGTATTTACTGCGGAGACCAAGTAACTGTGCCGCCTGAAAAGCTTGCATGCCCTCACTTTCAGGAACGCGATAGTCGACTCCGCCGTGGATGACCAACATCGGTGTATTCCAATTGGCCACGTAGTTGTGAGGGCTGTTTTTCTGGTAGTTCTCTTTGTTCTGACTGATCCAATAGGGTCCTCCGTGGTCCCAATCAGCAAAGAAGAGTTCCTCTGTCGTTCCATACCAGCTTTCCAAATTGAAGAGTCCACAGTGTGCAATGAATGTTTTGAACCTGTTTTGGTGTATACCAGCCAGCATGTAGACGGAATATCCTCCATAAGAGGCGCCAACCGCTCCAATTCTGTTCTTGTCAATATAGGCGAGTTTTGCTGCCTCGTCCGTTGCAGTTAAATAGTCGCGCATGGCTTGGCCGCCCCAATCTTCTGAAATGGCATCATTCCACTCCTGACCAAAACCGGGTAAGCCCCTTCGATTAGGTGCAATAACCACGTACCCCTGCGAAGCCATCAAAGCCAGGTTCCAGCGGTAGGAGAAGAACTGGCTCACCATGCTTTGCGGACCGCCCTGACAATAAAGTAAGGCGGGATATTGTTTGTCTGCAGCCATTTTTGGTGGTTTGACCATCCAAACGAGCATTTGTTTGCCATCGGTGGTTGTTACCCATTTCTCCTCTACGGTGGGCAATGTAATTTCTTTCAAAAGATCTTCGTTCGCTTTGGTCAGTTGCTTCGTTTCCCCTTTTTTGATCGTGATCGAATACAAGTCCGTCGGTGCGATCATGGATTGTCTTCCTGCATAAAGTTCTTCACCGAATACAGCAAGACTCACATGGTCAAATTGTCCGTAAGTGAGCTGACGGATCGAGCCATCCACTGTGTTTACTTCGAATATTTGTTCCGTACCTTTTGTGGGCGCAATAAAAAAGATCCTTTTCCCATCGGTATGCCAGATAAAACTTCCTACAGTAAGGTCCATCGATGCCGTCAGGTTGATGTCTTTACCATTTGACCCCCGGATGATGAGGTCGTTTTTATCTGCTTCGAAGCCGTTTCGTGCCATGCTTGTCCAGGCCAAAACTCCTTGACAAGAGAAGGACGGATTATTGTCATAGCCGGCATATTGGGTCAGAGTGCGCGTATTTCCTGTTTCGATAGTGTATTCATACAACTCGCTGTTCGTACTGCGGGCGAAGTCTTTTCCAGAGAGTTTTTTCGAGGTGTATACGATCCGTTTACTATCCGGACTGAAGCAGAATTGCTCAGTGCCACCGAACGGGGGAAGGATACCATCGTGAACTTCACCATTCAACAGATCTGATCCCTTTTTATCGACTGTGGATCTTCCATCATTAGAGTTGATTGCATGAAGGATGAGATGCCTGCTCTTGTGATCATCGAACTGATCCCAGTGACGGTACATGAGGTCATTTTCGATCCGCGCATTGGCTTTCGGAAGATCCGGATATTTGTCATGTACATCATTTCCAGTTTTCAATGCTTGTATGGTGATGAGTGTCTTGTTATCCGGGGAGAGCTTGAAACCCTCCAGCTCAATCGAACTATCAAATGCGGAAACCATGGATCTCGACACGAGATCAGCGTTCATTTTCCAGATCTGCAATGATCCGCTTTCGGGTGAAAGATACCAGATACTGTTATCCACTCCCCATTGGGGCTCCATCTCGGAAAAGGACGTATTCGTCAACTGTTTGCTATCTCCTGATTTTAGATCTACAACAAAAAGGTCGGTATTGCCTTTGTTATCGGCCATATTGAAAACACGTTGTGTGTACAAGAGGTATTTGCCGTTAGGTGAAACCGTGCCACCGGAAATGCGTCGGAGCTTCCACAGCAACTCGGGAGTTAGTACATTTTGACTTAAACAAAAAGTTAGGTTGAGCAGAATAAAAATGAGGGGAATCAGGCGCATGACACTTCTTTTAAGGCCATGAAGTTAAAAAAAGTCTTGTCTTCAGGCAGCGTGGGAGCTTGATTTCTTTCTTCGAATTCTGTTGACGTAGGCCAAAGCAGACAACACCACAATACTGAGCAGGATAAGACCAGTGGTATACAGTAAGTTCTTTTCAAATGCTACGTCACGCATGGACAAGAACACAAAGGAATTGATCCCGAGAAGTAAGGTAAACATGAGGCGTTGGAACCATTTTATTCTCTCCATTCAAGATGTTTGAATTCGAAATGTAGTCAAAAAAAACAATTATCCAACAATTTCACATTCTACTGAAAGCTCATCTTGATAAGAAATGGAATTTTTATTTCAGGGCAAAAAATGATCAGAATGCTTTCTTTTGGAGTAGAGCAGCCATTTCTTTCTGTAGCTTCTCGGCCTCTTCAGCAGCACGCTCGGCATAATCCAGTCCGGAAGAGGCATAGATAATTCCCCGCGAAGAGTTCACGAGGAGCCCACAGTCCTTGTTCCAACCATAATGCGTGACGTCTTCGAGTGATCCTCCTTGTGCGCCCACTCCGGGAACCAGGAAAAAATGATCCGGCACCAACTTTCTGACCTCACCTATGCCCTCTGCGCGTGTTGCCCCAACGACAAACATCAGGTTATCAGGAGAGCCCCATTCTGTCGATCGACGAAGCACCTTTTTGAACAATTCTTCACCTTGTTCATCCTTGATCATCTGAAAATCAAGTGCGCCCTTGTTGGAGGTTAAGGCCAGAAGGATCACCCATTTTCCGGTAAAGTCCAGGAATGGTGTTACACTGTCTTCGCCCATATATGGCGCAACAGTTACGGAATCACAATTCAGGTATTCGAAGAACGTTTTTGCGTAATAGGAAGAGGTATTGCCGATGTCACCGCGCTTGGCATCTGCAATGGTGAAGCAATCTGAAGGTATATAATCGATGGTTTTCTTCAATGAATCCCATCCTTTCGGACCGTAAGATTCATAGAAGGCGATGTTTGGCTTGTATGCAACGGTGAAATCTTTTGTCGCATCAATGATAGCTTTGTTGAACTCAAAAATGGGATCTTCCGAATCGAGCAGATGTGCAGGAACTTTAGAAAGGTCGGTATCCAATCCAACGCAGAGGAAGGATCTTTTTTTTCTGATCTGTTCAATTAGTTCCTGGCGTGTCATGCTCCTACCTCCTGTCCTTTGAGTTTTTCAGCATTCTCAGCCACCTTGAGCGAATCGATCATTTCTTTGATGTCCCCGTTCATGAATGCACTGAGGTTGTAGATTGTTTTATTGATCCTATGGTCGGTAATTCGTCCCTGCGGATAATTGTAGGTTCTGATCTTCGCGGATCGGTCTCCTGTTGAAACGAGCGTTTTGCGCTGTGCAGCACGCTCATTATGCACTCTGTCAAGTTCGATTTGGTATAGGCGCGATCGAAGAACAGAAATAGCCTTTTCCAGGTTCTTGTGCTGTGATCGCCCATCCTGACACTCGACTACGAGTCCTGTGGGGATGTGGGTCAGTCGGATCGCTGACTCCGTTTTGTTGATGTGCTGTCCACCCGCTCCAGAAGCACGGAATGTATCCTTACGTACATCGTTCATGTCTAGCTCAAAATCGACTTCTTCTGCTTCGGGTAACACGGCTACGGTGATCGCGGAAGTATGCACTCTTCCTTGTGATTCGGTTTCCGGAACGCGCTGCACACGGTGCACACCTGATTCGAATTTCAGCATACCGTACACGCCGGCGCCCATTATTTCGATCGCTATTTCTTTGTATCCTTTGACCGAACCTTCGGAGGAATTGATGACTTCATATTGCCAGCCCATTTCTTTGAAGAACATGGTGTACATGCGGAAACAGTCCTCCACAAAAATACAGGCCTCATCTCCACCTGTGCCTGCACGAAGTTCCATGATGGCGTTCTTGTCGTCCTCCGGATCCTTTGGGATCAACATCATTTTGATCTCTTCTTCCAGTTCAGGTCTTCGGGATTCCAGTTCTTCGATCTCCGACTTGGCCATTTCACGCATTTCAACATCCGTCTCCACTTCGAGTAAATCCCGTGAATTTTTGATATTACCGAGGAGATTTCTGTATTCCTTGAAAACTTTGTCGAGCTCTTCCAGGTCTTTGTATTCCTTGTTCAGTTTAACGTAGCGTCCCATGTCTGAAATGATATCCGGATCCACAATCATCTTTCCCACCTCAACAAAGCGGTAGTGAATGGCTTCTAACTTGGATAACAGATCTGACATGTTTGGAATTTATACAGACAAAGGTAGTAAATGTGGCAGTATGTTTTTTCGCTGACTCAACAGATGAAGCAGAAAAGCTTGACGCCAACACAAAGGGTTCAGCATACCACTATCCATGGAATTATTTGGGAGATTTAATATTCAAATGTTCCGTAAGTTGACCGGATCGTGAGTTTCTTTTCAGCACTCGCCTCGACGCGTCCAACGATCTGTGCATCGATGTTGAATGACTTTGAGATCGAAATGATCGACTCGGCCAGCTCAGGTGCGACATAGAGCTCCATTCGGTGCCCCATGTTGAATACTTTATACATTTCCTTCCAGTCTGTTCCTGATTCTTCCTGGATCAATTTGAAGAGGGGAGGAACCGGGAAGAGGTTGTCTTTGACGACGTGCACATTGTCTACGAAGTGAAGCACTTTTGTTTGAGCGCCGCCAGAACAGTGTACCATTCCATGAATGTCTTTCCTGTGTTTATCAAGAATCTGCTTGATCACCGGTGCATACGTTCTAGTAGGAGAGAGCACCAGTCTACCGGCATCAACCGGTGAACCTTCAACGGGGTCTGTCAGGTTTTTGGAACCGGAATAGATCAAATCTGCTGGAACCGCCGGGTCAAAGCTCTCAGGAAATTCTGTTGCCAGTGCATGCGCAAATACATCATGACGGGCAGAGGTAAGTCCATTAGATCCCATACCACCGTTGTAATCTGATTCATAGCTGGCCTGACCGTACGAAGCAAGACCTACGATCACGTCTCCTGACTGGATTCTGTGGTTGGAGATCACATCGTCTCTTCTCATTCGGCAAACTACAGTGGAATCAACAATAATTGTTCGTACAAGGTCACCGACATCTGCAGTCTCTCCTCCGGTTGAATAGATCCCAATACCTTGTTCACGGAGGGTTTCTAACAGTTCCTCTGTCCCGTTGATTATCGCCGAGATCACTTCACCCGGAACCAAGTTCTTGTTTCTTCCGATGGTGGAGGATAACAGGATATTGTCCGTGGCTCCTACACAAAGCAGGTCATCAATATTCATGATGAGGGCGTCTTGTGCGATCCCTTTCCAGACGGAAATATCTCCCGTCTTTTTCCAGTAGAGATATGCCAGTGACGATTTTGTTCCTGCGCCATCGGCATGCATCACAACACAATAATCTTCGTCACCGGTCAGGTGATCCGGAACTATTTTGCAGAAAGCTTTAGGGAAAAGACCTTTGTCAACGTTCTTTATCGCCTTGTGTACGTCTTCTTTCCCCGCAGAAACGCCCCTCAGATTGTAACGAGTGTCAGCCATGATCCAATTAAAGACCAAAGATACGGCAGATTCATGACAGCGTATCGATCTCTAACTACTTTTCATTGATCATCACGTTGGGATCTCCGTTGGTGATGATGACTTTGGCATTCTGACTTTTCGTAAGCTCTCCCATCATTTCGATCTGTCTGAGCTTCAGGATCTCATCTGTCAATCCTTCCGAAAGAACCTTTTGCGCATCCCGGACACCTTTTGCTTCGATCAGTTTTCGTTCTGCCTCCTTTTGTTCTGCTTGCAACACGAATTCCATGCGCTGCGCTTCCTGTTCAGCTTCAAGCTTTGCTTCGATGGCTTGTGCCAGTCCAGGTGGAAGTGAGATCGATTTCATGAGTACTGCTTCGACTTCAAATCCTTTTTCATTGAGAATTTCATTCATTTTTTCGGCTATTTCCTTCTCTATGGTATCTCTCTCTCCACTGTGCATGTCTTTAGCGAAGAATTTAGAAGTCACATCTGCTGATGCTGAGCGGAATACAGCCGTAATGATGTTCTCGTAATTCAGGCCTATTTCATTGATGATCTTTTTGGCAGCTTTCGGATTGATATTGTAGAGAATGGATATTTCCGATTTGATGGTGAGACCTTCCTTACTGGGAAGATTGATCAAAACCTCGATGTTCGTTGTCTGTGTGCGCAGTTTGAT
>JBKCAB010000586.1:0-384 GCA_046307935.1 Bacteroidota bacterium
TTCTAGGGCCAAGCAAATGGAAAAGGAGCTCAATAGCTACTTCAAGTCGAAAGGACTTGACAGCAAGGTGAAAGTTGTCATTGAAACTGCGGTGGTTCAAGGTCCGGCATATGCCGATGATTACGAGAACCAGGAGAAGTACCGACCATATCAGTACATTGAACTGAAGACCAAGTAAGACAATTCAAAAATGAGCTTAAAACCACCGATCCTAGGTCAAATTCTTAGGGCGGTGGTTTTTACGTTTAATTGAAACGAATCGTTCTTGCCGGGCTAATGCGTGTGATCGCATAACTGGGTATGATCAGCGCGAGCAAGCAAACGACAAGTGTTCCCGCATTCAGTGCCAGCCATGCCCATACATTTAGTTGTATCGGAACACTA
>JBKCAB010000587.1:0-346 GCA_046307935.1 Bacteroidota bacterium
TCTGAGCTTCCTACCCGCCGTTCAACTTCATAATCATAGCGTTTTTTCGGCGCTTCCAGATATACGATATCAGATGTTGATCCGGTAATTTCTTTGATATGCTGCGCTAGCTCACTGATCGACCATTCCGCTTCGTTCGCAATATTCACTATCCTTGATCCTGCGACATTCATCAACCTTACGCAAGCTTCGATCGTGTCATCAATAAATGTAAAGTCTCTAGTTTGTTCTCCAGTTCCGAAAACTGTGATCGGTTCACCCGAAATCGCCTGTTCGAAGAACCGTGGCACCACCATTCGGTTGTCCTGATTTGCCCCATAGACATTAAAGAAACGAAGTGAGATCA
>JBKCAB010000588.1:0-4023 GCA_046307935.1 Bacteroidota bacterium
TCATAATTGTTTACTTTTATCATGAGTTCCTTATCGGGTAAAACAAATCCATTTTCATCCAATCCGTAAACTTTCAAGGATCGAATCGTCGGATCTCGGTGGTCTGAGATGCTGAATCCAAAAAGTAAGGGGTTCAATGCATCACCAGTCTTGGTATCCCTGATCTCAAAATGAAGATGCGGCCCGGAAGATCTTCCTGTATTTCCTGAAAGAGCAATGACTTGGCCTCTCTTCACAGGGAGTTCGTTATCTGAGAAATAGACATCTACTTCTGCATTTCGCTCCCGCTGTTGGATCGCATGAACAAGTGAATCAACTTTTCCTGTGAAACGTGAACAATGTGCATAGACACTTGTATGACCGTCAGGATGCTGCACATAAACGACTTTGCCATAACCATAGGGAGAAATCTTTGCCCGAGCGATAAAGCCATCTTCTATGCTTCGCACTTCCAATCCTTCTCTTCCTTCTGTCGTGAAATCCAAACCCATGTGAAAATGATTGGTCCTGAGTTCACCAAAATTACCGGAAAGAACCAAGGGAATATCCAATGGGGCGAGGTAAGATTGACCGTAAGAATTCATCAGGGTGAAACAGAGGATCAGGACTAAATGAAATTTTGTCATCATTGATCAAATGTAGGACTTCGAAAAAAAAATGGCAAGTGATCTGTAAAATAGTTGTGGATGTTCATTACAATAGTAACTTTGTGAAAAGTCGATTTCCATTTATGACAGAAAAGATCCAGTTGATCATTGATGAGATCAGCCGAAAATCAAAGGCGCTGCATCATCAGCTGGTTGAAGAACGCTTGCAAAACGAGCAGCTCAAGCTGGAAAATGTTAACCTTCGTGAACAGTTACTGAGCTCCAAAAGCCGTATCGAAAGTCAGGCTTCAGAGATCAAAAAACTTTCAGAGGAGATGGAATCGATTAAGACACAGGTTGTCGAAGTACCAGTCGCGAGCCTTACCGTTCGTGATGAAGAGATCGATGAGCTGGTGAAAGAGATCGAATACTGTATCAGTCAGTTAAAGAAATAGAGCATGAGTAAAATGTCCCTTAAAGTTGTGGTTGCGGGCAGGACTTACCCTCTTACGGTTAATCCCGGGGAGGAAGCCAAAGTGACCAAGGCTGCAGAGGATATCAACAGGGCCATTCAGGTTCTGCAGGACAATTATGCTGTAAAGGATATGCAGGATCTGCTTGCAATGACCGCCTTACAATTGGCAACAAGGTCTGGGCAGCAAAATCCCGTTTCTGCGACAAAACCGGCTGATTTCACTGAGGTTGAACAAAGGCTGGAGCGGCTTTCGAACGACTTAGGTGATCTTATCTGATCTGTTTTACTATCTTATCAAAGCTCTGAATGTGCGTTGACAGCTCATTAGTTACACTTTAATTGTTTAAGTATGAGTTGGATTATAGCATTATTGTTAGGTGTTGGTGGAGGTGGAGGAGCAGTTTTTGTCCTGCAGAATGTTGTTTTAAAAGGTCGCCGGCAGCAATTGATCCGCGAGGCAGAGCTGGAAGGCGAAAACATCAAAAAGGACAAGATTCTTCAAGCTAAAGAGAAATTCCTGAAGCTCAAAGAAGAGCACGAATCAGGAATCAAAGACAGGGAGCGTAAAATGCAGTCGAATGAGGATCGCATTCGTTCAAAAGAGAAGTCGCTGAACCAAAAAATGGAAGAAACAGCGCGAAAGGAGCAGCAATTTGAGAAAAATCAGGCTGAACTGGAGGCGAAAGTTCAGGCATTCGAGCTAAAGCATCAAGAGCTTGAAAAGATTCAGGAGAAGCGCGTTGCTGAACTTTCAAAGATCAGTGGAATGTCGGTTGAAGATGCAAAGAACCATCTTATGGAAGCATTGAAAGACGAGGCTCGAACCGCTGCTATGACCCATATCAAGGAGATCATGGAAGAGGCTAAACTCAATGCGAACAAAGAAGCCAAGAAGATCGTGATCCAGTCGATCCAGCGCGTAGCAACAGAGCAAGCCGTAGAAAACGCAGTATCTGTTTTCAATATAGACTCTGATGAAGTGAAAGGAAGGATCATAGGTCGCGAAGGACGTAACATACGTGCGCTGGAAGCGGCCACAGGAGTGGAGATCATCGTTGATGACACGCCCGAGGCGATCATTCTCTCGTGTTTCGATCCGGTAAGAAGAGAGATAGCGAGGCTTTCACTCCATCAGCTCGTTTCGGATGGGCGTATTCACCCGGCACGAATCGAAGAGGTGGTGGCCAAAACACGAAAGCAGCTGGACGAAGAGATCGCAGAAACCGGAAGACGGACCTGTATGGATCTCGGTATCCATGGCTTGCATCCAGAGCTGACTAGGATGGTTGGAAGAATGAAATACCGTTCCTCCTACGGTCAGAACCTGCTTCAGCACTCGAGAGAGGTTGCCAATTTGTGTGCGATCATGGCCGCAGAACTTGGATTAAATGTAAAACTTGCAAAACGGGCAGGATTACTCCACGATATTGGGAAAGTTCCCGATGAAGAGCCTGAATTGCCGCACGCGATCCTGGGGATGAAGCTGGCAGAGAAATACGGTGAAAAACCAGATGTGTGCAATGCCATCGGTGCTCACCACGATGAGGTGGAAATGACTACGCTCATATCTCCGATTGTTCAGGTTTGTGATGCAGTTTCCGGAGCACGTCCGGGTGCGCGTCGAGAGATCGTTGAAGCATACATCAAGCGAATCAAGGAGCTCGAATCACTTGCGCTATCCTACGACGGAGTTTCCAGCGCTTATGCTATTCAGGCGGGAAGAGAATTGCGTGTGTTGGTGGAAAGTGAAAAGGTAACAGATGCAAAGGCGGATGAACTTTCGTTTACGATCTCTCAACGCATTCAAACTGAAATGACCTATCCAGGACAGGTGAAGGTCACGGTTATTCGTGAAAAAAGGTCTGTGAATTACGCGAAATAGCGGAATGGAAGGTCTCAGGGACAAAAACGTGTTGGTTACCGGAGGAGCCGGATTCATTGGCGCTAATCTGGTCTCCGGATTACTTTCTGCAGGATCCAACGTTATTGTCCTCGATAATTTCGAGACCGGGAAGCGTGAAAATCTCTCTGAGTTCTTGTCGAGTGACAGATTTAAACTGATCGAAGGGGACATCACTGATCCTGTTGTTTGTCAGGAAGCTGTTCAGGGAATAGACATGGTCACACACCAAGCGGCCTTAGGCTCTGTACCCCGTTCAATAGCCTATCCGCATCGCACCCACGATGTCAACGGAACAGGTTTTTTGAATATGCTTCATGCTGCCAAAGAGGCAGGGATCAAACGTTTTGTGTACGCCAGCTCTTCGTCGGTCTATGGAGACAGTTTAGTGTCCCCCAAAACCGTTGGTTCAGAAGGCAATCTGTTAAGCCCTTATGCTGTGACAAAGAAGCTGAATGAGCAGTATGCGGCAGTTTATAATCGCTTACATGGGATGCAGACAATTGGATTACGCTATTTCAATGTGTTTGGACCCAAGCAAGACCCACACGGCGTTTATGCAGCAGCCATTCCAAAGTTCATCGATGCCATGCTGAATGGCGGGAAGATCACGATTCATGGGGATGGAAGTCAAACACGCGATTTCACCTATGTTGACAATGCCGTTAAAGCGAATTTGCTGTCATTAAGTACGGACAATAATAATGCGTTCGGAAACGTTTTTAATGTGGCATGTGGTGTTTACTATTCTTTGAACCAGGTTGTGGATGTTATCCGCAATGAATTATCTCAAATGGGAAGATTAAGTGATGATCTGATACTGGAATATGGTCCGGAAAGGCCCGGAGATATAAAGGATTCTCTTGCAGACATTAGTCGAACTACAGAACTGTTGGGATATCAGGAGCCGGTTTACTTCAAAGACGGTATGAAGAAATACTTGCAAAGTAATTTTGCTCAAGAAACTCAGAAATAGTGACCTGGCTCGGTCCCTGATGGTATTGACCACGGGAACGGTTTTCGCTCAAGTTATCGGCTATTTGATCACCCCTGTTCTTACA
>JBKCAB010000589.1:0-809 GCA_046307935.1 Bacteroidota bacterium
GTCTACGATCGTGTGGAAATTATCGAATCCAAAATCTGCACCACAACCAATCCTGAATCTGATCGCACTTAACGCAAAATCCCTCGCACGAAAAATGTCATTTTCCATAGACGTAAGGAAATTAAACTGATCTATCCAGGAATCACAGTCACTGGAAGCAGATTGCCATAAATCATTAGGCTTGGTGAGACATAGGTAGATCTGTTTGATCAATTCGCGATCATCGCCGCAGACCTTCGACGCCTTTAATTTTTTATCCAGCTTCTCTGAAAGATCACGTTCATCAATAAAACTTTCAATTTTCGGATTCGTGAAAAAGAACGTTTTCCTTTCTTCTCGAAAAGAATGTGATTCCTCGATCAAAGTGCAAAGCTCCATTCGACATCGGATCATGGAGCTCCTCAACTCATCAAGCTCAGCTATAGTAATGGATTTCGAAAGTCCTGTTGACACGACTTTTGTCAGATCAATTTTCAACGGAACAATTTTCGCTGTTTTCCACTCAGTTCCGATGACGATCCCACCCTGATCAATGGTATTTATGTTCTCCCCAAGTGATCTGAATAAGTTTATTTTTAGCTCAGAAATTCTTCCAATCAGTTCTGCTGTGCCACGGTCCATTTTCAATGCGTATGCATGCAATGATGAAACTCTCGCACGAAATTCAGGTGAGTTGCTCTTGTCCTCAAACATTTCCTTAAGTTCGTAGATCTTTTCCTGCCCCTGTCCGAATGATTCACTCGAATTCAATTGAAGCTGCTGTGCAGTATAAATTCCTAAGCTATCGCGATCTGAACTGCACGATGAAA
>JBKCAB010000590.1:0-9057 GCA_046307935.1 Bacteroidota bacterium
CTCATTGATATTGTGATCACCAATTACCGGATGGGAAAAGCACTGAATAAGGAGTTCTACGATGTGAACCTTAATAATTTTGATGAAGAAGTACCGGAGCCGTAAAGAATGTCTTTTACCGGAACTCGGAAACGGATAATAAACCGGTAACGACTAATACGGATGATGTTTTGTTCGTACCTTTGACATCTAAAACAAAGGTATGATTCAGCTCTCCTACCATTCGGGAATTACGGGAAAGTCCACGGTCTTGCTTGTGGGCAAGAAGTACAAGGCCAATCCTGCACTATCATCGGAAGATACCGGCTTTTTGAAAGAGTTCATCAAAAGTGATGCGACGTTTGATTTCTTGCGTTCTGCCGAAGGATTTGTATTTTTCGTGAAAGCAGAACAGAGCTCGGAGGCATTGCGTGTTGCCGGTAGTCGAATTTTAGGCACACTGAGTCAAAAGGTTACTGAGCTTTTTCTGGATGGCGATGAAGCGGCCGTTCTGTCCATTGCGGAGGGGATCCTGCTGTCAGCCTATCGTTTTTCCAAATACCGTAAAGATCTCGGAAAGGACAAAGTCCATTTGGAGACGGTCTTCCTTCCGCCCGGTGTAGCCAAGAAAAAAGCGCACGAACTGGAGCAAACGGTGAAGGCTGTCTTTTGGGCACGGGACATGGTTAACGAACCGGTGAACTACCTGAACGCCGAAAAACTCGCAGAAGAGATCAGTACAGTGGGCAATTCAGCAGGAATAAATGTCAGAACCCTCGGTAAAACACAGATCGAATCGCTGAAAATGGGCGGTTTGCTGGCAGTGAACAAAGGATCGATTGACCCACCGACATTCACGATCATGGAGTACAAGCCGGAGAAACCGGTAAATAAGAAGCCGGTTGTCCTTGTTGGTAAAGGAGTGGTGTATGACACTGGCGGACTGAGTCTCAAGCCAACGCCGGGTTCAATGGACTCAATGAAATGCGATATGGCTGGCGCTGCAGCTGTTGCCGGTGCTGTATTTCTAACTGCATTGCAAAAACTGAACGTACATGTCATCGCGCTGATCCCGGCCACCGATAACCGACCCGGGATGAATGCTTACACACCGGGTGACATCATTACCATGTTCGATGGGACCACAGTTGAGGTCAGAAATACCGACGCTGAAGGCAGAATGATCCTTGCGGATGCACTTGCATATTCTGGCAAGTACAAACCTCAATTGGTCATCAGTGTGGCTACTTTGACCGGTGCGGCGCTGCGGGCGATCGGTAATAAGGCATGCGTAGCAATGGGAAACGCTGCTGACAAAACCTTTCAACAACTTGAAAAAGCAGGCGAGACCTGTCATGAACGGATCGTTCGTTTTCCTTTCTGGGATGAGTATGCAGAGGAAATGAAATCACCGATCGCTGACCTCAATAATTTGGGCGCCGGGAATGCAGGCATGATAACGGCAGGAAAATTCTTGGAGCATTTCGTTAAAGATCCATACATACACCTTGATATAGCAGGACCGGCATGGCTTGACACGAAGCAGGATTATAAAGGCCAGGGCGGAACGGGAACTGGAGTCAGATTGCTGTATACCTATTTGAAAAAACTCAAATAAAATGGAAAAGGAAAAGGAGAGAGAACCAGGCAATCCAAATCCGATCAGGGTGGGGATCACCATCGGAGACATCAACGGGATAGGTCCTGAAGTGATCATGAAGGCGCTTGGTGATAACCGTATCCTATTGGACTGTACCCCCATCATTTATGGATCGACTAAGGTTTTTGCACACTACAAGAAGATTCTGAATGATCAGGAATTCACTTACCAGTCCTGTAAGTCAGTAGAAGAGGCCGTGCACCGCAAGATCAATGTGGTTAACTGTTGGAATGATGAGGTGAATTTCGATTCAGGACAGGCAACCGAAATTGGAGGAAAATGCGCTTTTCTCGCATTGGAAAGGGCTACCCAGGAGCTTGCTTCAGGGAAGATTGATGTGTTGGTTACAGCGCCGATCTCCAAAGATGCCATGGGCAAATCGGGCTTCCAGTTTCCAGGGCATACCGAATACCTGGCTGATCTGGCGGGGGAGCATGAGGCACTGATGGTGATGGTATCCAGCTCGCTCCGAGTAGCACTCGTAACAACTCATATTGCGCTCAAGGATGTGAGTACTTCCCTCACGCGCGATGGGATCCTCAAGAAGATCAATATGTTCGATGCAAGCCTGAAAAAAGATTTCGGCATCATCCGTCCAAAAATTGCAGTGCTTGGATTGAATCCGCATGCAGGCGAGAATGGGAAGATGGGAACGGAGGAGCAGGAGCTGATCATGCCGGCCATCAATGCAGCACGAAATCAGGATGTTCTGGCATTCGGCCCATATCCGGCTGACGGTTTCTTTGGTTCATCTTCCAGGTATCAGTACGATGGTGTCCTTGCCATGTACCACGATCAGGGTCTTTCTGCTTTCAAGGCACTTGCTTTTGAGGAAGGAGTCAATTATACAGCCGGTTTACCGATCGTTCGAACGTCACCTGACCACGGGACAGCGTATGATATTGTTGGTCAGGATAAAGCTTCCGCGTTAAGCATGAGAAGTGCCATATTCTTGGCCATGGACATTTTCCGCACCCGAAAGCGGATCCGACAGATCACTGCAAATCCGTTGCAAAGTGCACCGAAAGAGAAAAAAAGATCAGGATCAGAGATTGAGTAATTTACTTTGTTTCTGAAAAAATCACCTTGAATTGGCAGGGTTTCAGAGAAATTGCTACCTTTGCCCTCCAATTTTCCGGCGTCTTGAAGTCGAAAAGAGCATACGTGATACCTTTTATCGGTCTGAAGACCGGGATTCATGAGTTTGACTTTGAGATCGGGGATAAGTTCTTTGATGACCTGGAATATTCCATTATCCACAGCGGTAATGTGCATGTTCACCTTAGTCTCGAAAAAAAAGAGACCATGCTGATCGGTGTTTTTACGATCAAAGGCGATGTGCATACCAGCTGTGATAGATGCAATGATCCGATCGAGGTACCTGTGGAAGGAACGTATCAGCTGATCTTCAAATTCGGTTTACACAAGGAAGATGATGAAACGTTGGTAGTGCTCCATCCTGATGCCTATGAGATCGATCTGCAGGACCCGATCTATGAGTTCATAACAGTTTCCCTTCCGGTGAGAATGGTTCATCCGACGGGAGAATGCAACGAAGAAATGATCGCATTGCTGAAGGAATATTCACATCAACCTGATGAGGAAGAGGATCCGGATGATGATGAGGACTGGGAAGACAATGACTGGGATGAGGAGTCGGAAGATGAAGATGATGAGGACGATGATGATCCGATCGACCCGAGATGGTCAGCGTTAAAAAATTTAAATTAGTACTTAATATAAACAAAATAAAATGGCACATCCTAAGCGAAAAATATCGAGAACGCGCCGTGATAAGAGAAGAACTCACGACAAGGCAGTTGCACATAACATCGCTACATGCCCTACTACAGGTCAGCCGCACCTTTTCCACCATGCATACTGGCATGAAGGCAAACTGTATTACAAAGGAAAAGTAGTCGCTGAGAAGGAAGTTGCAGTGTAATTACTGCAAAATCTGCTCTTTTTCATGAAGATTGGAATCGATATTCTGGGCGGCGACTTCGCTCCTGACGCTAATGTATCAGGTGCGGTACTCGCGAAGAAGGAACTTCCAACTGACGTTAGGCTGGTTTTATTAGGCGACGGAGAGCAGATCTCCCGTGGCCTTTTGGCGTTTGGTGAAGATCCGTCCGAGTATGAGATCGTACATGCTCCGGATGTCATCACGATGCATGATCACCCGACCAGAGCTATTCCTCAGAAACCGAACAGCAGTATAGCTGTAGGATTCAATCTTCTCGCAAACAAGGAGATCAACGTATTCGCCTCAACCGGTAATACAGGCGCCATGCTTGTCGGATCGATATACAAGATCAACACGATCCCGGGAATCATCAGACCATGTATCACCTCTACACTACCTGCCATCGATGGGTCGAAGACTATTTTGCTCGATGTAGGTTCCAATGCAGATTGTAAAGCCGACGTACTTTATCAGTTTGCGGTGCTTGGTTCACTGTATTCTCAAAACGTGTATGGCGTGGAGAAACCGAGAGTTGCATTGTTGAACATCGGTGAAGAGGAGTCAAAGGGAAATCTGTTGACACTTGCGGCACACAGACTGATGGCCGAATCGGATCAGATCCATTTTATTGGCAATCTGGAAGGCCGTGATCTTTTCATGGGCAAGGCAGATGTGATCGTTTGTGATGGATTTACTGGAAATGTCGTGCTTAAAGAGGCTGAAGGGATCTATACCCTAATGAAAAAAAGAGGCATCTCAGACGAATATTTCGACCGGTTTAATTATGAGAATTACGGTGGTACGCCGATCCTTGGAGTGAAAGGCAATGTGATCATTGGGCATGGCATCTCCAATGATATTGCAGTAAAGAATATGATAAAACATGCTTATGAAGTAGCCAAGTCCGGCCTCGCCATGCGTGTTAATGAAGCATTTAACTGATATGGGAAAGATTACGGCAGCAATTACCGGAGTTCAGGGCTACCTTCCGGAGACAGTGATGACCAATGATGATCTTGCCAAGATCGTTGATACCACTGATGAATGGATCACAACCCGTACCGGAATTAAGGAACGAAGGATCATGAAGGACGGTGCCTCATCCGATATGGCTGCTGGTGCAGTTACAAAATTGCTCGAAAAGAAAGGAATCGATCCTCTTGACATTGAGCTGGTCATCGTGGCAACGGTAACGCCTGACTATCCTTTTCCAAGCACGGCGAACGTAGTTTGTGATAAAGTAGGTATGAAGAATGCCTGGAGCTTTGATATCAATGCGGCGTGCTCAGGGTTCATTTACGCTCTTTCCACAGGTGCTCAGTTCATCGAAACAGGCAGACATAAAAAAGTGCTGGTGATCGGTGTTGACAAAATGTCTTCGATCATTGATTATCAAGATCGTACTACGTGTGTGATCTTTGGAGACGGTTCAGGCGCAGTGTTGTTAGAGCCGAATGATGAAGGCTTTGGTGTGCTTGATTATATCCTCCGAAGCGATGGTTCAGGTCGTCAGTATCTGGTGCAGCCTGCCGGCGGATCAGCATGTCCTCCCTCTCATGAGACTGTTGAAAAAAGAATGCATTTCGTAAAGCAGGAAGGTAAGCAGGTGTTCAAATTTGCTGTAACGAATATGGCAGAAGTATCTGCTGAAATCATGGAGAAGAACGGCTTGACCAGTGAAGATGTTGACTGGTTAGTCCCCCACCAGGCAAATTTGAGGATCATTGACGCGACAGCTGAACGCATGGGTCTTCCAACCGATAAGGTCATGATCAACATCCAAAAATTCGGGAATACTACGGCGGGAACACTTCCTTTGTGTTTGTGGGATTATGAGAAAAGGCTGAAGAAGGGCGACAATATCATCCTCTCAGCATTTGGTGGTGGATTTACGTGGGGAGCGGTTTATCTCAAATGGGCTTACAACGGATAAAAGAATTATTTTTACGCGATAAAACTGATGATTATGAATCTGAATGAAATACAGGACCTGATCAAATTTGTAGCAAAATCAGGTGTTACTGAAGTCGAGATCGAACAGAAAGATTTTAAGATCACAATTAAAGCTGAAGCGAAGCTAAAAGCTGCCGATCAGCCGATCATCGTTCAGGCAGCTGCACCGGCTGCCTTGCCGGTTGCTGTTAGTGCTCCGTCACCATCACCAGCCCCGGCAGCCCCTGCCACACCAGCCCCGGCTCCGGTTGCGGATGACTCAAAGTTGATCACTATCAAATCACCAATGATCGGAACCTTCTACCGTTCTCCTGGTCCGGACAAGGATTCTTTTGTAAATGTTGGTGATACGATCAGCACGGGAAGTACCATTTGTATCATTGAAGCAATGAAGCTTTTCAACGAGATCGAATCCGAAGTTTCCGGTAAGATCGTGAAAGTACTTGGGGATGATGCTTCTCCGGTTGAATACGATCAGCCACTTTTCCTCGTAGAACCTGCATAATACATTCTGAATTCTGAATTTCGAGTTCTGAATTCCAAATTGTAAACTATGTTCAAGAAAATATTGATCGCAAACAGGGGTGAGATCGCATTACGCGTGATTCGTACCTGCAAGGAGATGGGAATTAAGACAGTTGCAGTTTATTCAACAGCTGATAAGGATTCTCTTCCTGTTCGTTTTGCTGATGAAGCCGTTTGTATCGGACCGGCTGTTTCCAAGCAGTCGTACCTATCCATTCCGAATATCATTGCAGCAGCTGAGATCACCAATGCCGACGCCATTCATCCAGGTTACGGATTCCTTTCTGAGAACGAAAAGTTCTCTAAGGTGTGTCAGGAGCACGGTATCAAGTTCATCGGAGCATTGCCTGATCAGATTGCCTCAATGGGGGATAAAGCTACGGCAAAGGCAACCATGATCGCTGCTGGAGTTCCATGTATTCCCGGATCAAAGGGGCTATTGAAGGACATGGCTGACGCGAAGAAAACAGCGAAGGAGATAAAGTATCCTGTGATTCTAAAGGCAACAGCCGGAGGTGGAGGTAAAGGGATGCGAATTGTATGGAAAGAAGAAGATCTGGAAGCAGCCTGGGATTCCGCTCGTCAGGAAGCAGCAGCAGCATTCGGAAATGATGGCGTGTACATGGAGAAATACATCGAGGAACCACGTCACATTGAGATCCAGATCGCGGGCGATCAATACGGAAACGCATGCCATTTGTCAGAGCGTGACTGTTCGATCCAGCGCCGTCACCAAAAGCTCGTTGAAGAAACACCATCTCCGTTCATGACTGAAGAACTGCGTGAACGTATGGGTGAGGCGGCGATCAAGGCAGCAAAGGCGGTAAACTACGAAGGTGTTGGTACGGTCGAGTTCCTGGTGGATAAGAACCGTGATTTCTATTTCATGGAGATGAACACGCGTATACAGGTGGAACATACCATTACGGAAGAAGTAATCGATTATGACCTGATCAAGGAACAGATCAAGATCGCAGCAGGGGATAAGATCTCGGGAAAAAACTATTATCCGCATCTGCATGCTATTCAGTGCCGCATCAATGCGGAAGATCCGTATAACGATTTTCGACCTTCTCCCGGAAAGATCACCTCTTACCATTCACCAGGCGGACATGGTGTTCGGATCGACACCCATGCTTATGCCGGTTATACTATTCCACCAAATTATGACTCAATGATCGGTAAGCTGATCGTTGTAGCTCAAACACGTGAAGAAGCAATACTTAAAATGAAACGCGCCCTTGATGAATACATTATTGAGGGTATAAAAACAACAATACCGTTCCATCAGAAGCTTATGGACAATGAAGACTTCCGCAAAGGAAACTTCACCACGAAGTTCATGGAAACGTTTGATTTCTGATCCTGTGCAGATAAAATATAAAAAGCCGACTAAACAGTCGGCTTTTTTGTTATTTCTGACATCCCTCCAACAGAGGCGAAGGGGTTTATATTCCATCATTTCCAGGTTAGTGCAGTTACCTGGATAAACTGAAAATTAATTACAATGCTGCAAGTGCTTCCGTATAATTCGGTTCGTTCGCGAGTTCAGCTACAAGCTCTGTGTATCTGACTATACCGTGTGCATCGATCACGACCACTGCACGGGCGTGTAAAGCCTGCAAAGGACCGTCTAATAATTCAACGCCATAAGTCTTCCCGAAATCACCGTAGGCAAAGTCAGAAGCAGTGATCACATTGTCAATGCCCTCAGCTCCGCAGAATCTTTTCTGTGCGAATGGAAGATCTCTTGAAACGCAGATCACCTTAGTATTCTCCAGTCCTGCAGCCAGCTGGTTGAACTGACGTACTGACATTGCACATGTTGCTGTATCGATACTTGGAAAGATATTCAGGATGATGTTGAACCCTTCATAGTCAGAAAGGGATGTCCAGGATAAATCTGTTTTCTTCAACTTGAAATCCGGCGCTTTTTCTCCGACAGTTGGTAATTGCCCCGACGTGTTAAATGTATTCCCTTTCAGTGTGATTGTTGCCATATACTATTCATTTGGAAATTGAAAAAGCATCATCGATGCAAGGCCCCATTCTTTGTTTAGAAGTCATTTTCGTTTATAAACCGAGAAGCACCTCCATTGGGTCCTTGGAACCGAATATCATTCTTTCCGGATTTTCGAGCATTTCTTTCACTTTCACAAGGAATCCAACCGATTCTTTTCCGGGGATGTTCGGGTGGTCGTAGGAAAGCGCCACATACATGATCGGCCTGATCTCCACCTTTCCATTGATCGCTACCGGACGCTCAACCACGTTGTGCATGCCCAGAATAGCTGACTGCGGAGGGTTAATGATCGGCGTAGAAAGCATCGAACCGAAAACTCCACCGTTCGTGATGGTAAATGTTCCTCCTGTCATGTCGTCTGGCGTGATCTTCCCGTCACGAGCTTTGATCGCCAAACGCTTGATCTCTCTTTCAATTTCTGCCAGAGACATTTGCTCAGCGTTTCGCACGATCGGAACCATCAATCCTTTTGGAGAAGAAACGGCAATACCGATATCCGCATAGTTGTGGAAAACGATCTCATTCCCGTCGATCTGCGCGTTCACCGCTGGAAAAAGGTTCAGTGCTTCAGTTACGGCTTTTGTAAAGAAAGACATGAAGCCAAGATTCACCTCGTGGTGCTTCGCGAAAGCTTCCTTGTATTTCGCACGGATATCCATGATCGGCTTCATATCCACTTCGTTGAACGTGGTGAGCATGGCCGTTTCGTTTTTAACGGAAACAAGACGCTCAGCGATCTTTCTTCTCAGCATGGACATTTTCTCGCGGTTCTGGTCGCGTGTACCTCCCCATCCTTGCGCGGCATCAACAGAGAAGCCTCCCGCCATTGCGGCGATCACATCCTGCTTGGTGATGCGTCCATCTTTACCCGTGCCATTGATCTTTGCAGCGTTAATTCCACTTTCCGCCAGCATTTTTGAAGCTGCCGGAGAAGCAGTACCTGCGGCGTAA
>JBKCAB010000591.1:0-19778 GCA_046307935.1 Bacteroidota bacterium
TTTTCACTATGAAGATCGCAATCGAGCCACTGGTTCTAAAGTTTAAGCGGCCGGCCGGAACCAGCCGAGGCTTTATGACTGAGAAGCGATCATGGTTGATCAATCTTGAAAAAGACGGCACAAAGGGACTTGGTGAGATCAGCATTATAGAGGGGCTTTCCAAGGAATTCGTCAATAAAAATGATTTTGAAAAGAAGATCAAAGCCTTTTGCGATCTGGTCCTGAACATTTGGGAAAGCGAAGATGATCTGGAACGTCTACTCCAAAAATTACCGCACATCGAAGAATTGAAGGACTTTCCTTCCATTCTTTTTGGCTTTGAATCAGCAATCCTGGATCTTCGGAACGGAGGAAAACGGATCTATTTCGACAACGATTTTTCGCGAGGCCTGCAGAAAATACCGATCAACGGACTGATCTGGATGGGAGATAGGGACTTCATGGAAGAGCAGATAAACGAAAAGCTTCAACAAGGATTCACAACCCTTAAGATGAAGATCGGAGCAATTGCTATTGAAACAGAACTATCCATACTTACTTCGATCCGTTCTAAATATACTGTGGACGAGCTCACTTTACGTGTTGATGCGAATGGCGCATTCAAGTACTCGGAGGCGAAAGCGCTGCTTCAAAGACTATCCGGGTTGGAAATTCACTCCATTGAGCAGCCGATTCCAGCAGGATTGACGATAGAAATGGCAGAGCTTTGCACCTCAACACCTCTACCCATCGCATTGGACGAAGAGCTGATCGGAATATCAGATCTACAACTTAAGAAAGAGTTGCTGGATAAGATCCGTCCACAATTTATCATCCTGAAGCCCAGCTTGCACGGTGGGATCACTGGAACCAAGGAATGGATAAAGCTCGCTGAGGAGCTAAATATCGGGTGGTGGATGACCTCAGCACTGGAATCAAATATCGGGTTAAACGTCATTTGCCAACTGGCCGCAGAATATGAAAATCCACTTCCGCAAGGATTTGGTACAGGCTCTCTTTACACTAACAATACACCAACTGAGCTCGCAGTTGAAAAGGGAACAATCTTCATAAAAAAAGGAGCCGCAGCTCCCTAATTCAATATCGGTTCCTTTTACCAAACCATGTTTTCTTCCCTTTCTTTTTTGCTGAATCGACTTTTTGCTCCACGGTCGGCTTTGGTTTTTCGGCAGGTCTGTCTCTCCGGGGCGGACGGGGTGTCTTTTCCTTTTTAATTATTTCGAACACTTCCATTGGATAGGCGTGCCCTTCAACTATCGGAATCTGTTGACGCGTCAACTTTTCAATATCCTTGAGGTAGGCTTTTTCTTCAAAATCGCAGAACGAGATCGCAGTACCTGTATTGCCTGCACGACCCGTCCTTCCGATGCGGTGAACATAGGTTTCCGGAATGTTCGGTATTTCATAATTGATCACGAGCTCCATTTCCTCCACATCGATCCCGCGGGCGGCGATATCCGTTGCTACTAAAACTCGGATCTTCCGTTCCCTAAAGTTGTTCAGGGCTTTCTGACGGTTATTCTGAGACTTTTCGCCGTGGATGGCGTCTGCCTTAACTCCACTTCTGGTGAGAAACTTTGCGACTTTATCTGCGCCGTATTTTGTCCGGGTAAATACGAGCACTGACTGTGCAGGCTGCGCCTCAAGAATCTCCAATAACAAACTGTTCTTATTGCCTTTGTCTACGAAATAGATGTGCTGACCGATCATTTCTGCAGTTGAGGAAACCGGTGTCACTTCTACTCTTTTCGGATCGATCAGGATCGTCCCGGCCAACTGAAGGATTTCCGGGGCCATTGTTGCTGAAAAGAACAGGTTTTGTCGCTGATCAGGAAGAGCTCGGATCACTTTTCTTACATCGTGTATGAATCCCATGTCGAGCATTCGATCGGCTTCATCAAGCACAAATATCTCAAGGTCTCGGAGGCTGATGTAGCCTTGTGTCATGAGATCAAGCAGACGACCCGGTGTTGCCACAAGAATATCGACTCCTTGTTGTAAGGTATTCACCTGCGGATTTTGATTAACCCCTCCGAAGATCACCGTGCTACTAAGTTTGAGATGGCGTCCGTATGCTTTCAGACTGTCGCCGATCTGTATGGCCAGTTCGCGTGTTGGAGTCAGGATAAGTGAGCGGATCTTCTTTTTCCCGTTTACTTCCTGCTTACTGAGCAGTTGCAGGATGGGAATGGAGAAAGCCGCTGTTTTTCCGGTACCAGTCTGAGCACAGCCCAAGAGGTCATTTCCTTCAAGCACCAACGGGATAGCTTGTTGTTGGATAGGTGTTGGTTGCGTATATCCTTCTTCACCGATCGCCTTGAGAATCGGTTCAATAATGTTCAATTCATTAAAATGCATGTAAAAATTTTGTCAGAAAATATTTTGAAATGACAAAAGGGAGATTCTGTTGTGAGGTACAAAGGTAGGTTAAAAATGTACCGAACCGACAAGCAGTCAGGGATATCGACCGTAAAAGGTGCTATTCTCTGAAAAGAGAAGCTTACTCTCGTTCCAATGTCATTTGAAGCTTCACTGTTTTATCCCAGTTGCCTCCTACGTAATATCGCGACCAAACTTGCTTGTTCTTTCTGTTCTTTTCGATCGTGTAAACCGTATCGCATGCTATACAAGATCCACCAAACTTAATGATCCTCGTTCCTTCCTCATCGATCGTTCCTGACCCTTGTGATGTGTATGTAAGACCATTGATCGTATATGACTTGTTGTATTCAAATATCCCTTCGAGGGTAAGTCCATCGATCTCTCCCTCTTTTAGTTCATAGAATCCACAGTCATCCTCATCTACAAGTGTTGTGACATTTCCGGAAGAGTCGATCTCGGTAACCAGAAAATTGGCTATTTTCCATCTTCCTTCGATCTTACGAACCCATCGGAACTCATACTTTGAACAAGCAAAAAACACCACCATTAGGAGCAGTAGTGCTGGAAACGCAAACTTTAATCTTTTCATTTCTCTGTGGTTACATCAAATAAATACTTTATGCCTATGCTGAAATGCATTCCTGTGATCTCATCCTTGTAAACTACATTCTCCGGATTTGCTCCCACCAAACTATTCAGCCATAAACTAAAATCCCTTGGAAAATCATTCGATCTGTATTCGTTTGCATCATAATCCGTTAAAGGCACCCTTACCTCATTGAATAAGTTAAACCCATAGGTCAAACGCACCGGAATAGTCAATTTCCAAACTCTGAATGCGGCTCCAACTCCTAAATTGAAAATAGGATGAAGTGCTGTGTAAACGCCATTGATATCGAATTCATTCCCAATACTACGGCTTCCATCCGGATAGATCGTCCACATTTCCAACTCAGTCTTACGAAAGGTAAAATCCGAGGCGAGAAACAAAGATGCAACGCCTTTAATATTGACTCCAAAATCAAACGGAACTCTCCAATCATTCATTTTTAGAATAATTTCATTCGAATAGTTGTTCCAGATTTTAGCTGAAGAAGATGTTTTCGCATGACTGATCAATATGCCTGATCGAAAATAGATACCTCCACCTCCTAGATTCCAATTGATCAAATCTACACCGTAACCCATACCCCATGACGGTAATGATCCGAAATGATCGAAAGGATCTTTCATACCTACTGAATAATAGGAATTGTATGAATCCATGAAGCTGTTCAATCCTTCCGGCTTGATGCCTTCCTTGTGATAAAAAATGTGCGGAGCAATAAAAAACTGTGCTTGGACCTTTATACAGACCGAAGTGATAACAAGAATTAAGAAATGAACTATTCTCATGTACTGGATTTTCTTTGACGAAATTAAAAAAACCTACAAATCAATTCTCCGAAAAATAAAAAAGTGGTCTTTCGACCACTTTTCCGTTCCCATTAAAATTACTGCGATCTAAAACTTTATAATCTTCTTGGTAACAATCCCGTCATGGGTGAAGATCGTTAAATTGAAGACACCACTATTCCAATTGAGCGCTGGTATTCGTACTGTTTCATTACTTCCGGAATAGTTGAATAATACCTTACCTGAAAGGTCTATAATTTGAACTTGTCGTGGCTGTGAATTGTCAAATTCCAAAACAAGCTCATCTCCGAATGGATTGACGAATTTCAAATGTTCCATATTTTCATGCACAATTCCGGAAACATCTCCGAAGGCTACCACATCGGTCACTGAAATTGTATTGATCCCATTAGCACGTTGCGGACAGAAAACAGTGACTGAAACCGTGTAGTTTCCATTCAAACTGTCTCCAACTGTGTAGAACGTCGTATACGTATTTACGATCACGCCGTTGGTATCAAGAAATACCCATGTCACTTCAACCACTCCCGCATTGTACGATCCTCCTTGAGCAAAGGCCGAATCAATGGCGCCGAAATCGATCTCACAGTCCTCTATCCAGTTTCCTCCGATAGTTCCGTCAATATCCGTTGAATCAAAGCCATTGGTATTATCGATCACCAGTATACTATCCGGGTCGTTATTACTTAGAGAAATACAAACCGTAACGAGACATCCGACAGCATCTACCACATTGACACAATAGACGGCATTGCAAAGTCCGCTGATAGAATTGGATGCATCACCTGAATCCCAGGAGAAAGAGTAAGGAGCAGTCCCTCCTGTTGCCGTCGCGGACGCATAGCCATCGCACAAGGTCGGTGAAGATGGTCCTGCACCGCTCACATTGACTACAAGACTGCTACACGGATCCGTATTATTGTTTCCCACGATAAACGTTTCGGTCATCGACATTCCATTGTAAGAAAATGTTACTGTATACGTACCGGGACAAAGTCCAATAATGCCATAACCACCTTGTTGCAGAACAGCACCTCCTCCGGCCCACCAAATAGATGTCTCCAAGATGGCAGTGGAATCTGTAAGATATGCTCCCCCATTACAGAATGTATTGGAATCTGAATTATATGCAACAACGAAAGTTTGAGCAACTGAAAAGAGAGGAGCACCGATCAAGAACAGCGCAAGTGAAAAGTGGCGTAGTAGTTTCATAGATTATTTTTTTACTTAGACGTAAACTCTTTTCTAAAGGTTGTCCGAAGAACCATTATTTTTCTCTGGCAAAAAGATCTCACAAAGCATACAGCGAGCACTGCCTCCCCCAAATCTTTCAATTGTCGGAATATCGACAACTAGGTTAGTTGTGTGTTCATTTATTCGATGAAGTTGTTCCTGAGTGAGACTTTCAGCGGCTGTTCTGCTCATCACCAGAAAACGATCGTCATCGTTACCGGCTACCTGCAACATATTACCGGCAAAGCTCTCCAGCTGAGCTTCAGTAATGAGAACAATTTCTTTATCGCAGCGCTGAAGTGACCTTATCACCTTTTCACGCTCTGTTACATCATCGATACTTTCCGCACACAATATGGCAAATGTTTCCCCAATCATCATGACCACATTGGTATGATAGATCAGTTCTCTTTTTCCGTTAACCGTCTGATATGCCTTAAAGATCAAAGGTCTGTAGCCCATGATCTCGCAAAACTCTCTGAAAAGTTCTTCATCCGAACGACCAGATAATGCGCAATAAGCAACAGCATTCTCATGATCGAGGATCATGCTTCCTGTACCCTCAAGGAACAAACCTTCCTTTTCGGCATCTGAAAGATCGATAACGCGCTCGAGCTCGAAACCTTCATTTTCCAGTATTTCAAGTACGTCTTCACGCCTTTCGAGACGCCTGTTCTGTGCGTACATGGGATACAAAACTACATCACCATTGTTATGTGTGGAGATCCAGTTGTTCGGGAATATGGAATCCGGTGTCCTCACTTCTGTCCGATCCTCTAAGACGATCACCCGTATCCCTTTATCCCTAAGGGCTTGCACGAATTCATCGAACTCCTGCTGTGCTTTTTCCAAAATCTCAGTAGCATCGACGGCTGCATGTGTTTGCTGGAAATAATTATTAACGGCCGTTTCCTCATTGCAGCAGAAATGCAATGGCCGAACCATGAGTATGGTATCTGTGATCTGTTTCATTTGCTATTTATTTGATCCTTTTCAAGCCAACCCTTTTCCGCGCTATATCGATCTCTACCACCTGAACATCGACATGTTCATGCAGCGATATGAACTTCGAAGGATCGTCCACATACACATCAGAAAGGTTGGATTTATGGATCAGTCCATTTTCCTTGATACCGATATTTACGAAGGCGCCGAATGCCGTAACATTCGTAACAATTCCAGGCAAGACAATGCCTGTACGCAGGTCTTCAATGGTGCGAATCGACTTATCGAACTCCAATACCTTCGCTTTTTGGCGGGGGTCCCTTCCGGGCTTTTTCAATTCCTTAACAATATCATCAAAAGTAAATCCGTCTATTTCACTGAATTCATCTTTACGAATTGTGGAAAGGACTTTTTCATTACCTATCAGTTCCGTGAGTGCGAGTCCCAATTTCTCGGCCATTTTTTCTACAGCCGAGTAACTTTCAGGGTGCACGGACGAATTATCCAGCGGATGTTTTCCTTCCCGAACGCGCAAAAAACCTGCCGCCTGTTCATACGCCTTATCTCCCAGTCGCTTGACCTTTTTTAGTTCTTCTCTCGAAGTAAATGCTCCGTTTTCTTTTCTGAACTCAACGATATTTTCCGCTAAAGAAGTTCCAAGTCCGGAAACGTAGCTTAAAAGGTATGGAGATGCTGTATTCAAATCCACGCCTACGCTGTTCACGCAGGAAATGACGACATCGTCTAGCGCTTCTTTGAGCTGGTTCTGATCCACTTCATGCTGATACTGACCAACCCCGACCGATTTCGGATCGATCTTGACCAACTCGGCAAGAGGGTCCATAAGTCGTCGTCCGATCGAAACAGCACCTCTGACGGTCACATCATAATCGGGAAACTCCTTCCGGGCGATCGGGCTTGCGGAATAGATCGAAGCACCGTCTTCACGCACCACATACACTTCCAAATCTCGGTCAAATCGGATCTTTTTAATGAAACTTTCCGTCTCTCTGCCCGCTGTTCCATCTCCGATCGCAATAGCTTCGATCTTGTAGGCTTGTACCATCTGAGCGATCTTAGCCTGGGCCTGAGTACTCTCATTTTGAGGGGGATGTGGATAAATGGTCGCATTGGTTAACAGGTTGCCGGATTCATCGATGCAGATCACTTTACATCCGGTACGAAAACCGGGATCGATGGCTAGAATGCGCTTCGATCCAACCGGAGGAGCCAGTAACAACTGACGAAGATTGGTGGAGAACACCTTTATAGCCTCAAGATCTGCTTTTTCCTTCGCTTGAGTAATCAGTTCATTCTCTAGTGACGGACACATGAGGCGCTTATAGGCATCTTTGCATGCTTCAGCAACAATAGCAGAACAGGCATCATCGCCTTTCACAAAGAACCGCTCTAATTGCTCGATCGCTTCCTCCTGCGACGGTTGTGCTTTAATAGAAAGAATACCTTCCCTTTCTGCTCGGAACAATGCCAGAAATCGATGTGACGCACAACGGTGCAATGGTTCAGAAAAATCAAAATAATCTCGGTACTTCGCTCCTTCCTCATCCTTTCCCTTGACCAGTTTAGAAGCGAGAACGGCCCTGCGCTGGAACAATTGTCGCATTCTGGAACGTGCCACCGCATTTTCATTGATCCATTCAGCTATGATATTTCTCGCTCCATCGATGGCCATCCTTTCGTCTTCCACATCTCCCTTAACAAAGCGACCCGCCATCGTATCCGGATCACCCCCACGCTGTGACATGATCATTTTTGCTAGGGGCTCCAAGCCCCATTTACGTGCCTTATCCGCTTTGGTCTGTTTTTTCTGTTTATACGGGAGATAAAGATCTTCTAGTACATTCGCCTCGAAACAACTGAGGATCTTTTCCTTCAGTTCAGCCGTTAGTTTGCCCTGCTCCTCGATCGCCGAAAGTATCGACCTTTGTCTGGCGATCAGCTCATCGTACTTTTTCGCCAGGTCTCTGATGCGAGTGATCTCCACCTCATCCAGGCCATCCGTCCTTTCCTTTCTGTAACGTGCAATGAAGGGAACCGTCGCTCCCTCCTTCAAGAGATCCAATGTGTTTGCCACGGATCCGGACTTCAAGCCCGTATTCGATATAATGTATTCTTGTTGCTGCATGTCGTTAAACGTTCGGTAAAGCTCGTAATTTTTAACTTCGGTTTACTTGGGTTCTTACAGTTTCATTTTGTTAATCTTTACTTAAAAAAGTCTGCATTCAGATTTCATTCTTTAATTTACAGCTCAATTTCAGCCAAATGAGGTATTCCTTTTTGATCGTTCTGGGCATTTGCGGTTTAAGTATGCTACCCGGAAATTTTACTCAGCGAGGGACTGCAAGCTATTACGCTGACAAATTGAATGGGAGACGCACAGCCTCAGGCGAGTTGTTTCACAACACGAACATGACAGCGGCGCACAAAACGCTCAAGCTGGGCACCTGGGTGAAGGTCACCAATCTGTCCAATGATTCCACGGTTGTACTCAAAGTAAATGACAGAATGGGACAAAGCTCCCCTCATTGCATAGACATCACAACTGCAGCGGCCAAGAAACTCAATTTTTTGGGAAAAGGTATCGCTAAAGTTCTTGTTGAAGAAATCGAACAGGTCAACCAGGTAACTGATCAAGAATCCACAACCCCATCCGAAAAATGAAAAAATCACTTTTACCTTTATCTATTTTGATCCTTTTATCGGCATGTACCCCGAAAACAGCTGAAATAAAGGCAGTTACTGAGGGCCCTGAATTTCCGTCAGCTGAAGTAGAGGAAGGAAGCCACATTTACGCGAACAACTGCGGGAAATGTCATGATCTGCCGAAAGAGAGCAGGTACTCCGAAGAGCAGTGGAAAAAGATCATACCACCAATGGCAGGTAAAGCCAAGCTGGACGCCACACAGGAAAGCAAAGTGCTCCAGTATGTGCTCTGGAAGTCCGCTGAGTAATTCGAATGGACCGAAGGTATTTCCTTGGTATGACCGGAGCGGGAATTGCATTTAGTGCACTTGGAGTATTGAAGAAGCTTGCTGATTCGGGAACTTCAAAGAAAATGCCTGTTCTTTTTGTAGGACATGGTTCTCCGATGAACGGGATCGAAGACAACGAATTTTCACTTTATTGGAGAAAACTCGCAACTGAGATAGGAAAACCAAAGGCAGTACTGTGTATTTCTGCTCATTGGCTAACCAGTGGAACCCATATCACCGCAATGGATCATCCAAAAACGATCCACGATTTTGGTGGTTTTCCAAAAGCGCTTTTTGATGTGCAGTACCCGGCACCCGGAGATCCAGCACTGGCGAAGGAAACTTCCGAATTGATCACTAGCACGCAGGTGGGACTCGACCATGAGTGGGGTCTTGATCACGGAACCTGGTCGATCGTACGACACATGTATCAGGATGCTGATGTTCCGGTTCTCCAATTAAGTATTGACTACGGGAAATCAGCCCGTTACCATTATGAATTGGCAAAACAACTTCAAGCATTGCGTGAAAAAGGCGTTCTGATCATTGGAAGTGGTAACATGGTCCACAATCTTGGAATGGTTGCCTGGGATAGGCTGAACGAATCTTATGGATTCGATTGGGCGCTTGAGATCAATGACCTTTTCAAAAAGAAGATCGAAGAAAACGACCATAGGGCCCTCATACAGTATGAAAACCTTCACTCAGCTGCCAAGCTGGCTATACCAACGCCAGATCATTATCTACCACTGATCTATACTTTGGGGCTGAAAAATGAAAAGGACGCTATACGTTTCTTTAACGATAAACCAATGGCAGGTTCGCTTACCATGACCTCTGTCCAATTCGGTTAATTCTATCGAATTCAAACGAGAGACCGGGGAAAAACATACCTTTGTGTATGCTGTCTCATATTAAGGTGATCGATGCTTCAACCGTCTTGGCAGGACCTTCCGTGGGGACGTTCTTTGCTGAGCTTGGAGCTCAGGTGATCAAGGTGGAAAACCCTTTAGTACCTGATGTTACACGCAGCTGGAAATTGCCTGTTGAGGATTCGAATTCTACGGTATCGGCTTATTTTTCGAGCATCAACTATAAAAAGGAATACCTGCAGATCGACCTAAGGACCGAAGATGGTAGATCAAGTTTCCTCGCCCTCACCTCTGATGCTGATATCCTTATCTCCAACTTTAAATCGGGGGATGAAGAAAAGTTCAGAATCACAGATGCCATTCTTCGGAAGCATAATCCAAAATTGATATGTGGTAAGATCTCCGGATTTGGCTCCGAAAGCGACCGCGTTGCCTATGACCTGATCCTTCAGGCTGAAAGTGGCTTCATGTCCATGAACGGAACACCAGAAAGCGGTCCGGTTAAAATGCCAGTTGCTCTGATCGATGTCCTTGCTGCTCATCATTTGAAAGAAGGTTTACTTCTGGCTCTTTTGAAACGGGCTGCGAAAGGGAAAGGCACTACTGTAACGGTGTCACTGTATGATGCCGCTGTCTGCAGTCTTGTCAACCAGGCTTCGAATTACCTGATGACAGGGAAGGTACCTGAGCGTATCGGAAGTTTGCACCCTAACATTGCTCCGTATGGAGAAATCTTTAAGACAAAGGATGGAGAGCTGATCACCTTTGCGATAGGTAGCGATGAACATTTCCGCCGTTTGTGCGCGTTTTTGGGATGCGCGGAGCTTACAACAAACAGCAAATTCGAGACTAATCCGTTAAGGGTGATCAATCGAACAGAACTGTTTGATATCCTGCAAAATAAAATCTCGGAAATCAATGTAGAACTGATTCTTGGCGAAATGCTCAAGCAAAAAGTACCTGTAGGAAAAATCCGACAGCTGGACGAGGTATTTACAGATCCTTCGGCACGGCAGCTAGTTCGTCAGGAAATGATCGATGACACCAAAACAAAACGAGTAACCTCAATCGCCTTCAAATGGGAATAACGATCAGGGCCCCAAGAACAGCTGTCGAATGGGATCGGTACTATGATCTGCGCTACCGGATACTTCGTGAGCCACTTGGTCAACCTCTGGGCAGCGAACGCAATGAAGGGGATGATACGGGTATGCATTTCGCCCTGTACGATGATGGGATGCTTAAGGCAATCGCCAGGCTCGACCGATCCGGAGATCACGTTGCACAAGTGCGTTTTGTAGCCGTTGAGGCTGACCAGCAAGGAAAGGGCTATGGACGAATGATCATGGAAGCAAGTGAAGCCGCCTCAAGTGAACGCGGAGACCTGAAGATGATCCTTCATGCAAGGGACTATGCTGTCGACTTCTATTTGAAGCTGGGTTATACCTTGATCGAACCGTCGCATAAGCTTTTTGGTGTGTTGCAGCATTTTCTGATGGAAAAAAGCTACTGATCCCTTCCTGTTCGGAATTCATGACCACACTGGGTACAGCGCCAAACCGATCTCAAACCGATCGGAAACACCGTGAGAAAAAAAGCGGTGATCATTGATATAAAACCACGGATTCCTTTTACCGAACGAAAGCCACTCTGAAGACTAACTGAGTTGCATTTCGGACAGCGTATTTCCATACCGGCATCATCGGTGTAGGGTGTGTCTCCAATCTCCCTCAGAATCTCTGCAGCCTTTTCGTATTGTTCTGATCTTACCTTCAGTTTTATTCCCCCGACAGTTATATTGTATAGCGGATTCACCGAAACAATGTGTTCATCGAAAACAAAACAAGTTATTCCGTCCGTTTCCAGGCGCGACCGCAGAATGTGGATATCGATCGCATTATCAGCTACCTTGAGTGTTCTCAATTCCATATAAATCGATTGAACTTTTAGATCCGGTTTTCAACGCTTAAAATAATTGAGAATAACCAGAGAATTGTCCGTACCTTTGCAAAAATGGTTGCATCAGTGGCTTGTTTTCTTTGACCCGGTCAAAACCCGATCCAGAATTCATTATCTCGTTCTCACCCATTTTCGCAAGTCCCCTAGGGCAAATTACTAATTATTTTAAGTTAATGGGCAGATCACAAGAAACTTTCAACAAAAAGGAAAAAGAAAAGAACAAGCAAAAAAAACGTCAGGAGAAGAACCTGAAAAAAGAAGAGCGCAAAGCCAGCTCAAAGGGCGGTGGATTGGAGAACATGATGGCCTATGTCGATGAGTTCGGCAACCTTACCGATACACCGGTCGATCCTCAAGCAAGAAAATCCGTAGATGCAGAATCCATACACATCGGCGTTCCTAAGCGTGAAGACGATCCAAACGACCACATCTTGGAGGGAAGAGTATCTTTCTACAATTCATCAAAAGGATACGGTTTTATCAAAGACCTGGCATCACAAGAGAACATTTTTGTGCACCTCACCGGTGTCATCGGAACGATCACTGAAAATGACAAGGTAACCTACGAGCGCGTGCGCGGTCCTCGCGGCTGGACAGCTGTGAACGTCAAGAAGATCTGATCTTACTAACGTTTGTTGCGGATGTAGATGTGCTTCGTGAACTTACTGGCTGTATCACGGATATCCACCTCAAACTCACTTGTACTTTTGATCAGCGGCAACAATTTCTCAAAACCATAATTTCTAGGATCAAAATCAGGTCTTTTCTTGAGAATAAAGCTCCCCAGCTCTCCTAGGAACGTCCAACCGGTTTCATCGGCCAGATCATCCACACTCTGACGGAGCATTTTAATCAAACTCGCATCCACCTTGTTCAAGGGTGCTGTGTCTTTCTTTTGCTTTTCTTTCTTTACCGGAGATTTGGTTCCTGGAGCGGCAGATTTTAGAATTTCTATGTAGATGAATTTGTCGCAAGCCGTAATGAACGGTTGCGGCGTCTTCTTCTCTCCGATCCCGATCACCTTCATTCCTGCCTCTCGCAATCGTGTAGCAAGTCGTGTGAAATCACTGTCAGAGGAAACAATACAAAATCCATCCACCTTGTGTGAATAGAGAATATCCATCGCATCGATGATCAGAGCACTGTCGCTCGAATTCTTACCGCTGGTGTAACTGTATTGCTGAATAGGTGTGATCGCATGTTCAAGCAGGACATTCTTCCAGCCGGAAGCATTGGGCTTCGTCCAGTCTGCATAAATGCGTTTGATGGTTGGTGTACCGATCTTTGATACCTCTTCCAGCATTTCCCGCACATTGGCATAGGGAACGTTGTCCGCGTCGATCAGCACGGCTAATCTGAGTTCATTCATAATCGTAAATTATTATTTTACTGCCTTAACCACTGAAACTATGTGTCGGCAGCGATGTCAAGGAAGGTACATCGAAGTTATGGAAAATTTTGGATTGAGCAATGAATCCTTAGTTTGACTATTTTCGTAAACGCCCAAAATCCACACGAGCCATAATGAGCAGCATAAAATTCCCATTTGACCAATCGATCGTTCTCCAGGATGACAGCGCTTTTCTCCGACCACTCGCTTACTCGGATATCGATGAGCTTTTAACCTACCTGAGCAATGAACCTTCACTCTTTCAATATAGTCTCCAGCACATGCGAGACCGAATAGATCTCGAAAAATACGTGAGCCATGCACTCGAGCAAAGAAAGAATAAATCGGAGTATCCATTTGTGATCATTGATAAAAAGTCGGGAAAGATAGCGGGTACGACACGGCTGTATCTCATTAATGAATCTCATGCCTGGCTGGCCATCGGTTATACCTGGATCGGTACAATTTATCAGCGCACCGGATTGAACCGTTCAGTGAAATTGCTATTGCTCAATTACTGTTTTGACGAGCTCGGATTTATCAGGGTCGAATTCAGGATAGACAAAGAAAACAGCCAAAGTGCCCGTGCACTGGAGTCGATCGGGGCAGTAAAGGAAGGAGAGCTCAGATCGCACATGTACCAAAAAGACGGTCAACGCAGAAACACGCTAATCTATTCCATTCTCAAAGGCGAGTTACGATCAAAGCCATCCTCCTAAAAAACAACACATTAACCGGGTTGTTCAGCCTATATTAATTTTGTGGTCAATGCAAGATTAAAGTTGTGGGAATTAAAGTAACTGCTTACTTTTGCTCTTAATTTTAACTCAACTATCAAAAATGGAACTACTAGTAACTGAAGCATTGAATCACCGCGCGGTCAATCACCCCTATCTGAAGGCGCTGGCCAATGGTGAATTTGAAAACATGGAGGCAGTGATGAAGGACTTTGCTGCGCAATACGGTTTTTACAGCGCGTGGTTTCCACGTTACTTAACGGCTGTAATTTCTAAATTGGAAAACCCAGAATTTCGCAATCACTTGCTGGACAACCTATCTGAAGAAAGTGGACATTTACATGAAGAGGACATGGTGGCTGTGCGTGAATTGGGTATTAAGGACGAATGGGTACAGGGTGTTCCTCACCCACAATTGTTCAAGCGCTTTCAGGCTGCAATGAAAGTTGATGCGAATGCTCTTCCGGGAATCGAAGTGGAGATCTGGAGGGATTCATTCCTTTCGTTGATACAGGGAGGTAGCGCAGTATCTGCAGTTGGCGCGATCGGTCTTGGTACTGAGTCAATTGTCAAGTACATTTACAAAGACATCATTAAGGCCATTGAAAACTACACTGACCTGAGCCTTGAACAATATGTTTTCTTCCCGCTGCACACTGAAGTTGATGACGAGCACGGCTTGATCCTTTTGGATATTGCAGAAAAAATGGCTTCTCAAAGTCCGGAAGACGAAAGAGAATTGAGAAAAGGAATGCTCAAAGCCCTAAATCTGAGAGCAGCTTACTGGGACGATATGTACGAGAGAGCGAAAGTCCTTAGCAAGCAAAAAGTCATGGCATGAATCCACTGTTCATAAAAACAGTTAAGGCGAAAAGAATAGCTCCCGAGGAGAAAGAGTTCCTCGGTCAGGCACTGGGCCAGCTGGAGGATGCGCTCAAGCATAACACTGTTCCGGATCCTCTGAAAATGACACCGAGCACATGCGCACTTTACGTGTATGCGCTTGGTGCATTTGACAAAAAGGAGGAGGTAATTAAGTTCATCTCCTGGTTCCGTGATCCTGAGGCTGAAGCGTCATGGTCAACTGAGCTTGAAAAGATCGTCGCGGGATTCTTTGGCGATCTGCAACTTGAACGGATCGGAGAAATGCTTGAACGGATCAGTGCACAGCGATCATTGACTAATGTAAACGATGCTAAGGAGCTCGTTTCACGTCTCGATGATGATGCACTACGCGGTTTGTATCATAACAAAGTAGACGCTTTGAACATTGACTTTTCCGTTTCGGTTCTGCCATTCGACCTGGAAGTTCTAGACCCAAGGATTGTTACTGTCCAGCCGGGTAAAGCCAATGAAATGCACAAGCATGCACACGAAACCGTTTTCATCTTCCTCAAAGGGAAAGGCAAAGTAATTGTTGATGATTACGCTAACGAAGTTGGACCTGGTGATTTTGCTTTTATACCACGTTGGTGCAACCACCAGTCAGTGAATATCGGTAATGAAGAGCTTGTTTTCCTTGCCGTTGCTGATTTTGGCTTAACAGGTAAATCCTTTGTTGGCAATTACATGAAAACCGCACGACTCAAATCAGTGTAGAGAAAGGCAGTTTATGAACACCAAAGAGCTATATAACTCTCAGGCTAAAGAATGGTCGAGGAATGAGCCTATTCTATTGTCCGACTACTCGGCACGTCCTTTTGTGATTGGGCTGTGCCAACCTTTAGCAGGAAAAAGAGTGCTTGATGCCGGATGCGGTGAAGGTTACGTTGGCAGAAAACTTGCGGAAGCCGGAGCAGATCATGTACATGGTATCGATATTTCTGAAAAGATGATCGCTGAAGCAATTTCTGCATGCGCAGTTTCAGGATTGGGAAACCTTACCTATTCAGCAAGTGATATAAGGAACATGGACATCCGTGACCACCAACCTTATGACCTATTTGTAGGCATGTTCCTCTTCAATTATCTGGACGTAGCGGATACACATGAGGTCATGAAGAAAGCTCACGAGATTCTAAAACCCGGAGGGGATTTTATTTTCTCAGTACCCCACCCATTTCTGGCATTTCATAAAAAGGACAAATACCCTTTCTATTTCGAGCCTTCCGGAGGCTATTTTTCAGGAAGGAATGTTCTTTTCCCGGGTCAGATCTGGAGGCGTGACGGGATAGCTGTCGGAGTGCAATGCATACATAAAACTTTTGAAGACTATTTTTCAGGACTGAAGAAGGCTGGTTTTACAAATATGCCTGAGGTCTACGAACTGAAGATCGGTCAAGAACATGTTGAACTGGATGCCGATTTTTTTGGGCCACTTCTAGACCTTCCGCTGCATGTTGCATTCAAAGTTAAACGTTAGAACAGGTATGCTGCAAGTGGATGATACAGTTGCAAAGTATTGTTGGACTGAACTTCCCGACTGGATGGATGCCGCAATCAATGCAGATAGTGAGCTCATCACAAGTGTGCAGCAGTTGAGCCCAGAGGTCTTGCAAAAATTATTCGATACACCGAATGATTTCGCCGAAAAACATGTTCCAGGATACGTTAAAGACATTAAGCACAGACTTCTTTCCGGATCAGGCTTTGTACTGATTCGCTGCGGAGGATCGCACACGGACCAGAAGCTCAGGGCTATTTACGCACTTTACAGCTTGCAAATAGGAACCCTGAATGACCGATACGGTTTTTTCTTTGATGTTGTGGATCAAGGTCTTGACTACACCAAAGAGGCAGTGCCTGTATCCAAAACCCGGGCAGCAACAGGATACCATACCGATAGCACAGCAAAGACCTATTTACCCGATGCAGTGGGATTGCTTTGCCTGCAACCTGCAGCAACAGGGGGTGATTCTCTGCTTACCAACGCTGCCGACTTGTATGTTCATCTTCAGACGGCCCACCCATCGGTACTGCCGGAAATGAAAAAAGACGTGATCAGAGATGTGATCACGCCCGGTACGGTAAACAATGTAGCTGCAATTCACGAGAATGCATTTCCCATTTTCTCCTGGCCTAACGAAGGATTTACGTTCAGGTACATGCGTTTTTGGATTGAAACGGCTTTTCAAAAAACTGGTCAAGAGCTCCCTGCTGAACTTTTAAGGGGTCTGAATGCAACAGATGATTTTTTTCAGGAAAAATCAAATAGTATTCAATTTCGGATGGAAAGAGGTGATATACTTTTCATTAATAACCGCTTCATATGTCATAACCGGACTGCATTTGAAAATGATCCGGCAACCACCGAACCGCGAAAAATGGTCAGAACATGGATCAATTTTTAAAGCGCTTTAGTGCAAAAAATTTAATTGAATAAATTACTTGTATCCTTATACCACTCAGATGGCTGTAACACTTCCTGTACCCGGATTGATCGAATTACCAAAAGGCTTTCATGCTCTTCAGGTCAGCTCCGTCAAGCGATTGACAACCGATGCTGTACAGATCACACTCCACATTCCGGAATCACTTCGCGAAAATTACCAATTTAAACCCGGCCAACATATCGACCTGCTTTTAGCTGAGAATGGTTCACAACTGAGGAGATCGTATTCGATCTGCAGCGATCCCGGAGAACCCTTATCAATCGGCGTGAAAGCACTTCCTGAAGGAAAAGTATCGCGTTTTCTGAATACCGAAACCAAAAGCGGTGACGTACTCATAGTTTCAGAACCAAGAGGTTCCTTCAACTTAAATAAAGATGCCTCCAAGCTCATGTTAATAGGTGCAGGAAGTGGTATCACCCCTTTATTTTCCATGCTGAAATCAGCAATTCAGGACTCTATCCCCGTTACTCTTCTTTTCGGGAACAGGAACAGTTCATCCATCATGTTCAAGAACGAACTTGCTGAGCTAGCCTCCGCCAAAATAATTCACTTTCTGAGCGGAGAGCAGAAGGAAGGATATGAATTCGGGAGGATCGATCGAAACGCTATCTTCAACCTGCATGAGCATGATCCTTCGCTGCTTATGGCAGATGCGTATTACCTCTGTGGTCCGGAAGCAATGGTTACGGAGGTGCGTGAATTGCTTTTGACGTTGGGAATCAGTAAAGAAATGATCCATACCGAGCTTTTCACTGCTCCAACAGCACCACCGGATGAGGAAATTAAAGCGCCGAATGCGTTTTCGGGAAAATCCAACATTCATGTGAAGCTCGAGGGTGACAACTATGAATTTGAAGTGGATGCGAACAGCCCCGAACTGTTGACTGCAGCATTGAAAGCAGGACTGGATGCACCCTACTCATGCCGGACAGGTATCTGTGGATCGTGCAGAGCTAAAATCCTGAAAGGAGAAGCCATCATGAAAGCAAATTACGCCCTGACCGAAGAAGAACTCGGCAACGGATATATACTCACCTGTCAAGCGTTACCCGCCTGCAATGAACTAACGATCAGCTATGACGATTAGTTCCTAACTGAAAGAAAAACCATCTAATCACAAATAATCATGTATTTACTGAACACTTTCAAGCAACTGAAAAAAGACAAAAAGAAGATCACTGTTGTTACAAGCTATGATCATTACACGGCAAAGATTATCAACGAGACAAATGTAGACGGCATTCTAGTTGGTGACTGTTCATCTATGGTCATGCACGGAGAAACGAACACCATCTTCTCGGACATTAACATTCTGGCTCATCACGTGAAATGGGTTTCCAAAGGGGCACCAGACAAATTGATCATTGCATCAATGCCCTTTCTAAGTGTAAAAAAAGGACTCAAGGATACTGTCGAGAATGTTGAATTACTCATGAAGGCCGGAGCACAAGCCATCAAGATCGAAGGAGCTGACGGCAATGAAGAAGCGATCCATACGCTCACCCAAGCCGGAATCCCGATCATTGGTCATGTCGGACTCATGCCAAGTATGCATTACATGACAGGCGGATTCAAGGCACAGGGAAGAACTCCGCAGGAGGCAGAAAGTATCATAGCAGAGGCTCTTAAAATGGAGGCGCTGGGATGCATTGCCATAGTACTGGAGGCAGTTCCTTTCACTGTTGGAGAAATGGTGTCTGAAGCAGTTCAAATTCCTGTTGTAGGTGTTGGTGCCGGATTGAATGTGGACGGTCAGGCACTCGTTTTACAAGATATGCTCGGACTAATTACCGATTTCAAACCCAAATTCGTTCGAAGGTATCTAAATGGTGCTGAGCTATTTACTTCGGCGATCAATGAATTCGTTGATGATGTACATCAATTGAAATTTCCCGCTGAGCAAGAATTTTACCGTTCCAAAAATCTGGAGGCTGCCACTGTCTGAATACTTTATTACCTTGATTGAGAATATAGCACAAAAAAGCTCCCCATTCAGGGAGCTTTTTTTGTTGGTGGAGAAGATGGGGCTCGAACCCACGACCTCTTGGCTGCCAGCCAAGCGCTCTAGCCATCTGAGCTACATCCCCTTGTTTCGACGTTTTAGCTGATCGTCCAACCGCTTCGTGATCACGGTAAAAAGCAGCTTGCTGTCTTTCTCATTCAATTTCCTCCCAAATCTAATAACCTTTCCCAAATAATCAAACTCAAATCGTTCCCCGCCATTGATCCATGGTGAAGATTCCCAAACTGCCTGAAAAGAATTCGCCTCCGGATGCTGCACCCTCATTTTCTGAATATTTTCCAAATAATATGGAATAGCCTTTCCAAAGCCTCTCACCGAACGCTTATAGGTCAGGCTCACCTCGTTGATCTTGATCAATTCTTTGCCCCACATCAACCACAGAAAAGAGCTTGAAACCTTGAACGCATAATAGCCCCAAAAGGCCATAAAGACATAAACGATGATCTTTTCTTGTTCCGACAACTTGAAAGTGAAATAAGACCATACCATAACACAA
>JBKCAB010000592.1:0-2108 GCA_046307935.1 Bacteroidota bacterium
CATGTATGCAAATGGCAATGCGGGCAAACCTCGAGATCAAATGAAGTTCGTAAATTTGTAATCGTGAAAGCATCACTCACCATATTAACAGCATTGGTTCTCAGTACCGCCATGATATACGGGCAGGGTACCTATCAAGTGGCTGTTCTTAAGTACAATGGCGGCGGAGATTATTATGCAAATCCGACATCGGTTCCCAACTTGGTAAACTTTTGCAACCAGAACCTAGGTACAACCATTTCAAAAGATGTTCCCTATGTCGAAGTGGGAAGCCCGGATCTTTTTCTTTACCCTTTCGTACACATGACGGGGCACGGTAATGTGGTTTTTTCGTCAGCTGATGCCGAAAATCTGAGAAATTATCTAACGGCCGGTGGGTTCCTTCACATTGATGACAATTACGGAATGGATGAGTTCATCCGTGTTGAGCTCAAGAAGGTGTTTCCGAACAGTGAGTTGGTTGAATTACCCTACAATCACCCTGTATTTCAACAAAAATTCAAATTCAGCGGACTGCCGAAGATCCACGAACACGACGGAAAACGTGCACAGGCATTCGGAATTATCATTGATGGCAGGTTGGTTTGTCTATACACCCATGAAACTGACCTGGGTGATGGATGGGAAGACCCAGAAGTGCACAACGATCCTCCGGAAAAACGCCGGGAAGCTCTTCAGATGGGCGCCAATATTCTCATGTACGCTTTCATGAATTGATGCCGGCTCAAAGCTGTTTGATCATCCAGATCGTACATGCATAATGACCGGATTCCCCCAGAGGGGTATTCAACAATTGGTATCCGGAACGTTCGTAGAGTGAAACAGCCTTTTTTAACTCTGGCAGTGTTTCCAGGTAAAGCTGTGTATAGCCCAATAATCTCGCCTCTTGAGCACTTCTGCGCATCAGCTCTGTTCCGACTCCTTTTCCTCTTGCTTCAGCTGTAACGTAAAGCTTCACCAGCTCTGCACATCCTACCGGCAGACCACTCGTCGGAAAAACACCGCAACCCCCAATCACTTTATCTCCCTGAACAGCAATGAAATACCGGCTTCCAACTGCACAAAAAAGTGAATAAAGTTCATCAGTGGTGGGATCCGTGTAAACTGTACCGGGGCGAGCAACACCGTGTTCTTCCAAAGACTGTCGAATAACTCCTGCTATGAACGGGTTGTCCTCAACTTGAAGCTCTCGGATCGTAAAATCCATCACTTTTTTTCCTTGAAGTAATAAGTGAAGCCAAAACCGACCGTTAAATAGGAGGTTGGTCGAGAAAATTCCGCAGGTTCATATCCGCCGGATGTCTCTAAACCGATCATCGAAGGTTTAAACCCGAATCCTTGAAAAGCATAAGAGATGATCAGACTGTAGGCGACCTGCTCATCAGCAAGCAAGGAAAGTTCTGCAGTTGGCTCCACTAATAAAGCGTTGACTTGGTATGGATTCTGACCCAATGAATCGTTTCTGTTCGTCACGAAATAATTTTGGGTGTAGCCTACTTTCACACCGAGATCGGCGGCGAATTTTTCCGAATAGAATTTTTCATGAGAAACTTTCAAAAAAGCACCAAAACTATGCATCCCGCCAAGGGTCTTCAATGGCACTCTGAACTGATTCACACCAAAATAGGCATAACGCACCCCGGCTCCGAAAGCAATATGATTCTTCAGGCAGAATTGGTAATAAGGAGCCACATTGACCAATCCCTGCATGTAATCTCCAAAAGGTTTGTTGACCATTCCATTCGGAAGACCGATCTCCACATTGAATGTGTGTTTTGGCTCAATTTGCTGAGCAGCTGCACTAAATCCAAAGATTAACAGTACGGTGAGTATGCGTAATTCCGTGATCATTGCATGTGAAGATAGAAAAAATAGTCTCATCATGGCAAAGACGACAATGCAAAGTAGAGGTTGTCTGTTGATCACTTCCCACAATAGCACTGGTGAATAAAATAAGATCTAAAAAAAAAAGGGTATTCGAAGAGTGTAGTGCTGGTGCACATGACGCACGATCATTTCACCTCAAGATGCATTGGCAAATGAGCAAAATCTGTCTGTTTTGAGCCTTGAGCTGGAGGATCCGATATTCTGAGGAATAGCATAAAAGC
>JBKCAB010000593.1:0-4309 GCA_046307935.1 Bacteroidota bacterium
GTCAGCATATTGACGAAGAGAATGAATGCCGTAATGTCTTCCGCAGCTATTGTTTTGCTGTAAAAAAGGATCCCTCCCAAATAGATCGATAGCAAGGTGCTCAGCCCGATTAGAAAGAAGATTGTGGGCATGAAGAATGCATTGACCAAAACAAGCCGCATATTTTTTTCCTTGAAGGCATCTGCTGACCGATTGAACGTTTGGTGGATCTCGTGCTCTCTCCCGTAAGCTTTCACAATCCTGATCCCGGAAAATGTCTCTTGCGCCAGCGTCGACATCCGCGATTGTTCCTTTTGAACCTCACCACTTAAACTGTTGATCTTACTGGAAACCCTATAGATGATCAGAGACATTAATGGCAAAGGCATCAGCACAAATAGTGTGAGCCAAGGATCGATTAGGATCATCTGTGTAATAGCCATGATGAAAAGTACGATCAGATTCACCGTATACATTACGCCCGGGCCGAGGTACATGCGCACTTGAGATACGTCTTCCGATATCCGGTTCATAAGGTCTCCGGTGTTATTTCGCTTGTAGAAACTAAAATCAAGTCGCTGATATTGAAGGAATATCTCGTTTTTCAGATCGTATTCAATGAGCCTTGACATAATGATGATCGTTTGCCGCATCAAAAAAAGGAAAAATCCTTTTCCGATCGAAAACAGCATATAGAGCCCGCCCACTTTTAAAGCGATCCAAAAAATTGAACCCGAAAGGGAGGCACCATTTGGATTGAGCAGGTCATGCACAGCTTCTTTAACGATGACGGGCATTTTAGTGCCAAAGTAGTTGGAAGCCACTGTAAAGACAATGCCGAGCAGGAATCTCCACTTGTATTTGACGAAATATTTGTTGAGATAGCTCAGCGTCTTCATGCGAATAATTTGCTATTTTTGCGACCAACTTTGCGTAGCGATGCAAAAGTAGAGATTAACTTGAAATACGTTTAGAACACATACCTGTTAAATATGTTTGAGGTAAAAAATATTGAGGATGTGAACCTCAGTGAGAATCCGGTCATTGCTCAGATGAGCAAATACAACCACGAACAGCTGCTCTTCTGTAATGACAACGAAACAGGTCTCAAAGCGATCATTGCAGTACACAACACTGTCCTCGGTCCCGCTTTAGGTGGTACGCGAATGTGGGCCTATTCAAGCGAGGTAGATGCGTTGAACGATGTTTTGCGTCTTTCCAGGGGTATGACCTATAAAAACGCGATCTCGGGATTGAATTTAGGTGGAGGAAAAGCGGTGATCATAGGTGACTCTAGAAGCATGAAGTCAGAAGCTTTATTTCGTCGATTCGGTAAATTTGTCAATAGTCTTGCAGGGAAATACATTACGGCCGAAGATGTGGGGATCTCGCCGATTGATATGACTTGGGTTGCGATGGAAACGAACCATGTTGTTGGCTTGCCTGGTAAAAGTGGCGATCCTTCTCCGGTAACTGCCCATGGAGTGTATGTCGGTATGAAAGCATGTGCCAAGCATCAGTTCGGTTCCGATTCCCTTGTCGGAAAAAAAGTAGCCGTTCAAGGAGTCGGGCATGTGGGCGAATACCTTGTAAAGGCGCTTACCCAAGAAAATGCAGATGTTTACATTGCGGATATTCATGAACCCACATTGAAAAGAGTGGCAGAGCAATACGGCGCGAAGGTCGTCGGATTGGATGAGATCTATGATATCGACATGGACATATATGCTCCATGTGCCCTTGGAGCTACAGTGAACGATGAAACACTCGGGCGCTTGAAATGCGCGATCATTGCCGGTGCGGCCAACAATCAACTGAAACAGGAAGAGGTGCATGGTAAGAGCGTAATGGAGAAGGGAATCGTGTATGCACCCGATTTTACGATCAACGCAGGAGGAGTGATCAATTGTTATTCAGAGGTGAAAGGACTTACTTCGCAGTGGGCAATGAACAAGGCGGAAGAGATTTATCGCACAATAGCAGATATAATCAAAAGATCTTCAGACGAAAAGATACCGACATACCAGATCGCAAACCGAATGGCCGAGGAAAGGATCGAAGCGATCGGAAACGTTAAATTGCCACTGTAGAATGGGTATCTTGAATCGTCGACATTTGAGGATAAAAGTCCTTCAATCACTGTATGCCTACTTTCAGTCGGATGAGGAGGATTATGTAAAAGCGGAGCGCGAACTGATGCGGTCTGTTGAACAGATGTACGACCTTTATCTTTATCTCATCCTGATCTATCCAGAGGTGAGGGAAATTGCTGAGCACCGCATTGAAGAACGTAAAAAGAAACTGAGACCCACGGATGACGACTTGAATCCAAATAGGAAGTTTGTCGATAATGCGGTTATGATTGCGGTGGAGAATAGTACTGAACTGAGAAAGGTTTCAGAAGAGAGGAAAGTCAATTGGCTCGGGGATGAGAATAAGGAAATGTTTCGGAAACTGTTTCTGGTGATCACAGAGAGTGAGTCGTATATTCATCACATGAATAACGGTATTTCTGGTTTCGAAGAGGACAAGGCTTTTGCGGTTGAGATATTCAAGAATGAGATCGCTAATTTCGACTTGTTACACAGTTTTTTTGAAGAAAGAAGTATTCGCTGGCTAGACGATATTGATCTGGTCTGCTCAATGGTCATAAAGACGATCCGTCAAATAGAAGAAGGCGCTACTCTTACATTACTTCCGCTTTATAAGAAGGATGATGATGAGCAGGAGTTCGTAAAAGAACTTTTCAAAATGACGGTTTCAATGAATACTGAAAATGAAAAACTGATCGATACGCTCACTGAAAATTGGGAGCTGGAAAGAATAGCTAAAATGGATATTCTTCTAATGAAAATGGCCATCACCGAATTGCAGATCTTTCCGAGTATTCCAACGAAAGTCACTTTGAACGAATACATTGAAATCAGTAAGTTCTACAGTACGCCAAAAAGCAATGGGTTTATTAACGGAATATTGGATAAGGCGATCGAAAAATTAACGAAAGAAGGCCTGATCCGAAAAACAGGTCGTGGTCTTCTACAATAGTTCTCAACATGAAAAAGTTTCTGTTTTACACATTTTTATTCTTAATTCTGGCATCTTGTTCGGGAAATGATGCACTGGAAGTTGGAAACAAAACTTCGATCGAAGTAGAACCCATTTACGATGCCGGGAAGGTGGTCAAAGGTGAGATCATTGAGGCGAAAATTCGGGTTCGTAATACAGGGGTTTATCCTTTGGCCATCGCTGATGTCACTACGTCATGTTCGTGTACCGTACCAGAAAAACCGGATGAGCTTGTTCCTCCCGGTGAGGAGATCATCATCAAAGCACAAGTTGATACGGAAAAGACCTCAGGAGGGTTGATCAATAAGTCGGTTACGATTGTGGCAAATACAGAACCCTCTACAACAACGGTAATTATCCGTGCAGAGGTCACCAAGAAATAATGTTTAACTAAATAATAGACGCACAATGCAACAAATGGTAATGCTTGGACTGATCATGATCGTATTTTACTTTTTTATGATCAGACCACAAATGAGAAAGCAGAAAGAGCTTAAAAAATTCAGGGAAGGACTCAAAACAGGCGACAAGGTTGTGACCATTGGAGGAGTTCACGGTAAGATTTTGGAAGTGAATGATTCAACTGTATTGGTAAGTTCGGAGGGTACAAAGATTCGTTTTGAAAAATCTGCAATAGCACAGACAACTGAAGACCAGTTAATGTCGTAATTTCTGGGGTTGGATCAAAAGCCCTTTCTTTGTTTTTGATAAACGGCAGAATACGTTGGGTAAATTGATAAGGCAAAACGTTAATCTTTAGTTCAACTTCTTTCGATTGCTTACATTGTGCTTTATCTTTGTGCTCTCGTCAATATTTTACGCGTGTTGAAACCACTTTTCCTTTTACACATATTCTGCATTAGCCTTTTGCTTTCATGCGGTGATAAGCAACGTTCTGGTAAAGTTAATCAAGCGGATAGTGATACCACGTTGACGGAGCTTGAAGATGCTTTGAAAAAGGCTGAAACAGCTCCTAAGCCGGCAATGGATTCTGTCGATCTGAAAAAATCCATCAAAAAGATAGAGGCGAAGTACGGCGAACAATGGGATTTCTGCGATTGTGTTGTCAAAGGGGATTCGATCAACAAGGCATTCTCCAGACCAAATATCCCAGATAAAGAGTTCGAACGGCTTTCTAGTCGATTTGATGAGATCGATAAAAAATGTCAGGCATTCAGAATTCAGGATGCCAATCGTACACCGGATGAACGAATGCTTCACGAAAAAAAAGTGAACAAATGCCTACGTGCTGCAGGTATTAGGA
>JBKCAB010000594.1:0-1664 GCA_046307935.1 Bacteroidota bacterium
CCTCAGAAAGAGCAAGAGCCTCAGACGGGAGTCAGAGGCTCTTACCACACTAATCAACCTAACCTACTACTACTTGATCAAAGATAGAAAAAAAAAGAATAATTTCATTTGCTGCAATTGAGTAAAGAGATTACAGCGAAGATCAACCAGCATCTGGATGCCTCAGAGGTAAAATTTTATCTTGCTGTTAATGTGCTAATTATCTTTTATCTCAAAGCTCAAGAGCTACAGTTGAGAAAGGTGACAAACGTATTTTACTTAACAAGAATTAACATCAATTAGAGAGAAATAGTTAATTTTAAGTATGGCAAAGATCCTGATAGTTGATGACGAGGAAGACATTCGCACACTCCTCCAATATAATCTGGAAAAGGAAGGTTTTGCCGTCGAAACTGCTGAGAACGGAGAAATAGCACTGAAAAAAGCGGCAAAGTTCAAGCCCGATCTTATGCTTCTGGATGTCATGATGCCAGGAATGGATGGCATTGAAGTTTGCGAAACGATCCGATCGAACCCCGAGTCAAGTAACATGTTGATCTGCTTTCTTACAGCACGATCAGAGGATTACAGTCAAATTGCGGGTCTTGAGGCAGGAGCCGATGATTACGTGGCAAAACCCATTCGGCCGAAAGTTCTGGTAAGTCGGATCAAAGCCATGTTAAGAAGGATCGATTCAGAGGACAAGGAGAAATTTCAGCCTTCAGGAATTGTGATCAATCGTGACAAGTACTACGTGGAAAAGGATGGTGAGGTTATTCATTTGCCCAGAAAAGAATTTGAATTACTGGCACTTCTGGCATCAAAACCGAATCATGTCTTCGAGCGCGATGTGATCCTGGATCGTGTTTGGGGAAGCGATATTGTGGTTGGAGACCGAACTATCGACGTACACATAAGAAAGCTACGTGAAAAATTGGGGGAATCGCACATTCGCACAGTTAAAGGAATAGGATACAAATTCATCCTTCATCCGCAGACCTCCGGAGATTAATACAATTTTTTCTCATTGTTAAGATTAAGTTAACTGAGATTAATGATCTGTTAACCTTTCAGTAATTTTTATATTACCCTACGAGAGTTCCTTTGCATCAGAAAAACCAAACAATCTGATGAAATTAAAATTCTTGTATTCAGCGCTGATGCTTCATCTGGCAATAGGATCATTTGCACAGAACGGGATCATTTCCGGTAAGGTCACCGACGCAAAGACCAACGAAACAATTCCGGGTGTTAAAGTGATGATCGAAGGGCAAGCGAAAGGTGCATTTTCCGATCTTGATGGAAAGTATGTACTGAACGCACTGACAGCTGGAACTTATGTTTTGTCCTTTAAATACGATACCTACGTGACCAAGGTCATTTCCGATGTGGTCGTTAAAGATGGAGAAACCACCACGCTGGATATCTTGCTCGAGGCTACCGTACTCGATCTTGGGCCGGTTGAAGTTACTTACACCGTCAATAAAGAATCGAACTCCAACGTGATCCAGATGCAAAAGAACAGCATTGGGGTCATTGATGTGATGTCTGGTGAACAAATGAGAAAGACTGGCGACAGCAAAGCATCCGATGTTTTGAAGCGCGTGAGTGGAGCCAGTGTTCAGGACAATAAATTCGTTGTGATCCGCGGCTTGAGTGATCGCTACAACTTTGCCCTTATTAAC
>JBKCAB010000595.1:0-632 GCA_046307935.1 Bacteroidota bacterium
CTCATCATCCATTCGCTGATGGATGTAGCGGAAAATCTGCTCATGATACTTTCTGTACAGCGGCCCGAAACTCTCCGGATCTTTCTGCGCACGCCTTACACAGTCCAGCTCCTCCTCTATCCGCTGACTGTTTTGGTGATACATTGGGTTCACTGCCATGGTTTTTGAGTTTTATTTTCTAGTTTAATGAAGCTTGCAGACTTCACGATTCAAACGCAACCAATCTTAATGGTTACATTTTCCAAACGCAAAAACTTCTCCAAATATTACAGGCTTCTAAAAAAAGATTTTTTGGATCAAAAAAAATGAAGTAATTTGCGGAAAAATCTTTTAGTCTTTTTTTGGGGTTGGTATGCGTAAAATTCTATTCTTTTCGTTCTGTAACTTCTTGGTTCACACCATTTTTTCACAATCTTTCACAATATCCCCTGGCAACGAGATCATATCGTTTGCTCCTTTGAACACTTACATCACGGCTACGGCTAAATTCCGAAATGAAACGGCTGCAGATCTTGTGTTTGGGTGGCAACTGCTGGAGAAAACAACACCGGAAGGCTGGGATTATTCATATTGTGATTACAATACTTGTTACACCGCAACTGATTACAACGGAATTATGGCACCTGTAATAC
>JBKCAB010000596.1:0-1289 GCA_046307935.1 Bacteroidota bacterium
GAACTTTCCACCAAAAAAGACGGTATACGTATTGAAGGAGAAAAGGCGATCTGGTTGAATAGCTGGACCGCTGCAGGAGCCGAGGTAAAATGGAACATGGTTCACTATGACGTTCAGCTCATGGGAGGTGGCGTCCTTCACCGCGGGAGAATAGCGGAAATGCAGACGGGAGAAGGTAAAACATTGGTGGCCACATTACCGGTTTACCTCAATGCGCTCTCAGGAAAAGGAGTCCATGTCGTTACCGTAAACGACTCCCTTGCCAAGCGTGACTCTGAATGGATGGGGCCACTTTATCAATTCCATGGTCTGACCGTTGACTGTATCGATAAACATCGTCCGAACTCCCCGGAACGTCGGAACGCATATCTGGCAGACATCACCTTTGGAACAAACAACGAATTCGGTTTTGACTACCTACGTGACAATATGGCAGGTGCTGTCGAGGATCTCGTACAACGTAAACACCATTACGCAATCGTCGATGAGGTCGATTCGGTTTTGATCGATGATGCACGAACACCACTTATTATTTCCGGTCCTACTCCGAGAGGTGAAGAACACGAATTCCATCAACTGAAGCCTCGGGTAGAACGCATTGTCGAAGCACAGAAAAAGTACGTTAACCAGTGCCTAGCGGATGCAAAGCGACTTCTAACGGTCATCAGCGGGACACCTCCTGATGGTGGTGACGCTAAACAGATGCTTGAGGAAGGCGGAATAGCTTTGCTCAGGGCTCACAGAGGACTTCCAAAGAACAAAGCGCTCATCAAATTTCTCTCGGAACCTGGTATAAAGGCTCATTTGCAAAAGACGGAGAATTTCTACATGCAGGAACAAGGGAAGCAAATGAAAAAGATCGACAAGGAACTTTTCTTTGTGATCGACGAAAAGAACAACACCATTGAGCTTACAGACAAAGGGATCGATCTGATCTCCGGGCAGGATGATCGTGATTTCTTTGTGATGCCTGACATTGGTTCGGAGATTGCCAAACTTCAAAAGGAGAATTTACAGAAGGAAGATTATCTGACAAAGAAAGATGCTTTGGTGCGCGAGTACAGTATCAAATCAGAACGGATCCACTCAGTCAATCAATTGCTCAAAGCATATTCACTTTTCGAAAAAGAGGTTGAATACGTAATACTCGATGGCAAAGTTAAGATTGTCGATGAACAAACAGGGCGGATCATGGAAGGCCGTCGCTATTCCGATGGATTGCACCAGGCGATCGAAGCAAAAGAAAACGTAACTGTCGAGGCTGCAACACAGACCTATGCAACCATTAC
>JBKCAB010000597.1:0-5550 GCA_046307935.1 Bacteroidota bacterium
TCCCGTTTTCTACCGGCTTATTTACTGACCTTCGTCAACGTGCTGGGTTTCAGTATCCTCATGCCCATTTTACCATTCGTGGTACAAGAATACCATGCTCCGGAATGGGTGTATGGGTTACTTCTGACCTGTTATGCTGGATTTCAATACATTGGAGCGCCCTATTTGGGGAGCTTATCAGATCATTTGGGTAGGAAACCGGTTCTGATCATTAGCCACATCGGAACGCTCATCAGTTGGTTCGTTTTCATGATCGCACTAACCTTACCCGATTATCCGCTTCTTGGGCTCGCCTTACCATTGTGGATCATCGCATTTTCGAGAATCCTTGACGGTGTAACCGGAGGCAATTCATCCGTGGCCAATGCGTACATCGGCGACATCACAACCCGACAAGAAAAGACTTTTATTTTTGGTTACCTCGGCGGTATTTCCGGTTTGGGAATGATCATCGGACCCGGTCTCGGCGGACTGAGTTCTTCAACACCCATGGGATTTTTCGGGACGCTGATCGTTGCTGCACTCATTTCAGCTATCACTCTTGTGATTATGATCCGCTACTTGAAAGAATCCCATCATCATGAACATCGTTCAGAAAAAAAGAAATTCTCTTTGTGGCACAGCATTTACCTTCCGGGGCGGATCAAAAAGGCGGATCCCTCTCCCCTGATCAAAGTACTATTCAGCGTAAAAATGTTCTTTTCCACCATGATATCCTTCTACATTTCTTCCATTGCACTTTATTTGATTGATTTATTCGAATTCAATGAAAAAGAGCTCGGAACCTTCTTTCTCGTGGTAGGACTATTTCTGGCGTTCAATCAAGCTGTCCTTTCCAAAAGGTTTATCCGCCGCTTTGGTGAGTTCAACACCTTGATCATCGGTCTTGCTTTGTGCGTAGTTGGCTTATTCAGCATTACAATGACCCGATCTCTGTGGCTTTTTATCCCATTCTATTACCTCATGAATTTGGGTCTCTCCCTTTGTTTTCCTACATTCAACTCACTCATCTCCGCTCACGCAGATCGAAAAAACCAAGGCGAGATCATGGGGATCAGTGAATCGATCCACTCCTTTGCGATGGCAGTTTTTCCAGTGGTCGCCGCAACCCTTTACGCCTTAATGGGAAGTACACTTTACCACTTCATGACCTTGTTCCCATTATTCGCCCTTTTGCTCGCCATAAGTGCAAGGAAACGCATTGCTCATCATCTTTGATAAATGGACCGTAAGTTCGTCAGTGATCTGCTTAAGAGTGAAATTGTTCGAGTGGTCCCACTTCATGGAGGGGATATCAATAAGGTTTATAACGTTTCAACAGAAGTTGATTCATTTGTCGTAAAAGTGAACGAAGCATCACGTTATCCGAAAATGTTCGAGCAAGAATCCCGTGGACTTGCCGCTTTGAGTGCTTCGCTTTTCAGGATCCCGGAAGTAAAATGCGTTGCTGAGAAAAACGGAAATGCCTATTTGATCATGGAGTACATTTCCAATGGTACGAGTGACAGTAAGACGATGATAAAAACAGGTGAATATCTGGCGCAAATGCATCGAAATGTCACCAATGCGTCTTTTGGATTCGCCGAGGACAACTACATTGGAACATTGCAACAATGCAATACAATGACTAAAACATGGTCAGAATTCTTTACTGCTCATAGAATAATTCCACTCCTAAAAAAAGCGCATGACGAAAAAGGGATTCGTTTCAAGGGTATAAACGAAGGTCTACTCTCTAAGCATCTGGATGAGTATTTTCCTGTTAACAAACCTGTCCTGGTGCATGGTGACCTATGGAATGGAAATAGCTTCGCTGATTCTTTCGGACAGCCCGTATTAATTGACCCAGCCGTGTATTATGGGATTCCCGAAATGGATCTTGGCATGACCCAGCTTTTCGGAGGATTTTCCAGCGATTTCTACAACAGCTATCTTGATAATAATCCGCTTGACCGGAATTGGACAGAACGCACTCAGCTGTGTAATCTTTATCCATTGCTCGTACACGTCAACCTTTTCGGATCTGGTTATACTGAGCAGATTCAGAGTATCATCAATCGATTCTTTTCTTAGCTTTATTTCATGGAAGATATTCGATCAGAGTTCATGATCCGCAAGGACATTACCTTTCTTAATTTCGGTTCGTTCGGAGCCACACCCAAATCTGTCTTTGAAGATTACCAGCGTTGGCAGCAATTGCTCGAAGAGGAACCTGTTCAGTTCATAACAGTGGATGGTTATGACTACGTAAAAACGTCAAGAAAGGCGCTTGCAGATTATATTAACTGTGATGAAAGGGAGCTGGTATTCGTTACCAACCCTACTTACGCAATCAACTTGCTGGCAAAAAGCCTTAGGTTGAATCCCGGTGACGAGATACTCACAACCAATCTGGAATACGGTGCAATGGATCGAACCTGGGAGTATTATTGTGAACAAAGCGGTGCCAAATACATTAAACAAGCCATCTCTCTTCCCCTTTCGAGCAAGGAGACATTCATAGCCGAGTTTTTCGAAGGCCTGAGCAAACGCACCCGAGTTGTTTTCATTTCACAGATCACCCGTTCAACGGGACTCCTTTTCCCTGTTCATGAGGTCTGCGCAGAGGCAAAGCGACGAGGACTGATCACCATCGTTGACGGAGCGCATGTTCCCGGACATATTTCACTCGACCTAAAAGAACTTCAAGCTGATTTTTACACCGGAGCCTGTCACAAATGGTTGATGGCGCCAAAAGGATGTTCGTTCTTTTTTGCCCGCGAAGAATTCCATGATAGGCTCGACCCATTGATCATTAGCTGGGGATACAGAAGTGATAATCCAGGTGATTCGCGCTTTTTCGACTATCATCAGTTCAATGGACCGCGCGATTTTTCAGCATTTTTAACGGTACCTGCTTGCCTAAAGTTCAGAATGGATCACAATTGGGATGAACAGATCGCATTATGTAAAGAAATCGTATTGAAATATGTTCCCATATTCGCGAATGCACTCGGAACGCATCCACTCGCACCAGCTGATCAGCAATTTTACGGTCAACTTTGCAGCACACCCATTAGAACACCAGATACGGCAAAACTTCAGCGTCTGCTTTTTGAGAAATATAAAATTGAGATCCCGGTAATGACACATGGCGATAACAAGTTCATCCGGTTTTCATATCAACCCTTCAATACCGAATCCGAACTCGATCATCTCTTGTATGTGCTGGAAGAACTCAAAACCAAAACGGATCTGATCCAAAACTTTTGATAATCTGAATTATTTAACCATTTTCAATCATTCCATTATGCGCCATTCAATGACTCTTTTGTTCCTGCTCTTGACAAGCAACCAACTGTCCGCTCAGGAAAATCTCCAGTATCAAAAGCCACCGAAAGAGATCATGGAATTGGTTGACTACGAACGACCGCCATCCGTTTTGATCGATTCAAAGAAAGAAAACATGCTCTTTCTATACAGGGACACCTATAAAACACTGAATGATCTAAATCAGGAAGAGATGAAATTGGCTGGACTAAGGATCAACCCGGTGACAAATATCAGCAGTACTGTCACCTATGTCACGAATCTAAAAACAAGAAAATTGAGGGGAACTACAGAAGTTCAGGTCAAGGGCCTTCCCCAGAATCCACGGATCAGCAATCTATCATGGTCCCCGGATGAACGTCACATCGCCTTCACACATACAACCGGCCAAAACGTTGAACTTTGGCTACTGGATCTTTCCACGAATGAAGCGAAAAGACTTTCTGGCCTTGCACTGAATGCAAATTTGGGAAATCCACTTACCTGGTTCAAGGATGGGTCCGCATTATTGGTGAAGGTTCTGCCGAAAGATCGACCGGAGCTCATTAACACAAAAAGCACGCTTCCTGAGGGACCAACGGTGAGTTTCAGCGACGGTTCGAAAGCGCAAAACCGAACCTATCAAGACCTGCTTCGAAATGCCATCGATGAAAAGAATTTCGAAACTTTATCAACTTCTGTGCTCGTAAAGATCGCCTTAAACGGTAATAGTGAAGAATGGATGGGGAACGGCATGTATCTCTCCACCAGTTTTTCACCGGATGGGAATTATGTACTCGTGTCCACAATAGAAAAACCGTTTTCTTATCTCGTGACCTATGATCGTTTTCCGAGCAGAGAAATGGTATACTCCAATTCCGGAAAGTCACCAGTCGAAGTTAATTTCACACCGCTTCTTGAAGTGCTGCCGCAGGGATTCATGGCAACCTACTCCGGAAAGCGAGATTTCAGCTGGAGAGCTGATCAACCGCATACGTTAACATATGTTGTTGCGCTTGACAAAGGAGATCCTGACGTAAAAACTGAATACCGCGATGAAGTTTTTGATTTGGATGCCCCATTCAACGGTACATCCCGATCCATAATCAAGGTAATGAATCGATTCTCCAGCATCTATTGGGGGGATGACCATCACGCAGTCGCTTTTGACAGTTGGTGGAACAACCGAAATACCAAGATGTACTACTTCGATCCTGCCGTTGGTCAGAGTTCAGTTAAACTACTCGTAGACCGCAACTCAGATGACCGTTACAGCGATCCCGGCAGAATTCAGGTGAAGCCTAATCAATATGGAGAAGATGCCATGATCTTGGAAAACGGCAGTATCTATTTGTTTGGTGAAGGGTTCTCGCAAAAGGGACAATTTCCTTTTATCAGCAAAATGAACCTCAAAACAGGAGAAACTAATCTACTCTACCAATCAGCATACACCGATAAACTGGAAACCCTTCAGTCATTTGTTGACATTAAGAAAGGAGAACTGCTTGTTCGAATAGAATCTGCTACAATGTACCCCAATTTCTATTTGTCCAACATACAAAAAAGATCCCGACCAACACAGCTAACTGATTTCAAAAATCCATTCGTAAAACTGAATGATGTTCACAAGGAGGTCATCAAATACAAGCGTTCAGACGGGCTTGAACTTTCGGGTACACTTTATCTACCCGCAGGTTTTGACCGAAAGACCAAAGAAAAGCTCCCAATGATCATGTGGGCCTATCCCAAGGAATTCAAAGACCGGTCGAGTGCCGGACAAGCAACAACTAATCCAAACCAATTCACGTTCCCAAGCTATGGTTCACCCATTTATTGGGTGACCAGAGGATACGCCGTACTGGACAATGCATCCTTCCCAATTGTGGGAGAAGGTGATGCCGAACCCAATGACAGCTTTATCACTCAACTGATCGACAACGCGAGAGCAGCCATTGATGCCGTTGACTCCATGGGATTCATTGATCGCACGCGAGTGGCTGTGGGTGGCCATTCCTACGGAGCTTTCATGACCGCCAATCTCCTCACCCATTCTGACTTGTTTGCTTGTGGCGTCGCGCGGAGTGGGGCGTACAACAGGACGCTCACACCGTTCGGTTTTCAGAGCGAGGAGCGAAATTACTGGGAAGCACAAAACGTCTACAATGAGATGTCTCCTTTCATGACCGCGCACAAAATGGATCATCCCTTGCTACTTGTACATGGTGAATCAGACAACAATCCGGGTACTTTCACCCTTCAAAG
>JBKCAB010000598.1:0-2291 GCA_046307935.1 Bacteroidota bacterium
CTCAGAGAGTGATCTGATAAATGCCCTGCACTCGGAAGAAAACAGTGTGCTCAAAGGGGAAGTGAGCTCTTTTTCGGCAGCGGATAAGCTCTACCACTTGTATGTAGATCATTTGAGAAGAAAATGAAAGAATTTAAAATAGAAGGTGAATACATAGAGCTCATTCAGCTTTTGAAGATACTGGGAATTGCACAAACCGGGGGACATGCCAAGTTCATTGTTGACGAGGGCGAGGTCATGCGCAATGGCGAAACGGAACTCAGAAAAAGAGCAAAGCTGGTACCGGGTGATGTGATCGAAATGACAGGGATAAAGATCAGATTGATCTGATTCCTTTAAAATAATTCCTGCACCTCCTTTTTCAGGTAATCTACCGCAATTTCAGTGGGCAGTTTTCCAACCTCGGCGACGATTTCAAAGATCTTGGCTGAAAGGTCCATTCCATTCGAACTCGGGCTCATCTGACGACCGGCCAGATTGATGATCTTGATCGTTTCTTCTTTTGCGTTCTTTACAAGTTCCCATCCCTGAGGTGATACAAAAAGCTGTTGTGCTACATTGTGGTCATATTCTTCACGGATCGCCTCCAGGAATTTGGTCTGCAGAGCCATTGCTGGTAATCCGGGATTGTGCAAACGCATAACGAGACTGTTCGGGTGAATCCGCTCCATGAGCAGAATAGCCCGTTGATACGCTTCAACCCGACTTGGCAAGAAATACTGCTGTCGTTCTTTCTTTAATTCGATCTGCATGTTGCGGATATCCTTTGATGTTTCCCTCCTTAAGAAGAATATTGTGGTCAATAGGACTGCTCCCGCCGGGAAGATGATGAGTGCGATCTGAAGTACTGCGTCCATAGTCAAGTGATTTAGTGACAAAGATAAAATTCCATTCCATAAAAAAGTAACTCTTGATATTCCTGGACACGATCTTTAAATAATGTTTAATTTCAACCACTCAATTGAACGTATGACCCCGGCTCTGATCATTGGTGTACTTGTCGCTTATTTCGGGATCCTGATCCTGATCTCGTATTTCACCTCGCGAAATGCGGACACCAACACGTTCTTCACCGGTGATAAGCAAAGTCCTTGGTACTTGGTCGCCTTTGGGATGATCGGAGCCTCACTTTCAGGCGTAACCTTCATTTCTGTTCCCGGGAAAGTGTATTCAGACGGCATGGCCTACTTTCAGATCGTTCTCGGCTACATACTTGGATACATCGTTATCGCTCAAGTACTGATGCCGCTGTATTACCGGTTGAACGTAACTTCCATTTACGAATACCTCGAACAACGACTGGGTGTGGTCAGTTACAAGACGGGGGCCAGCTTTTTTATTCTGTCCCGAACACTGGGATCAGCTATTCGGCTCTATTTGGCCACATTGGTACTTCAGTTGTTTCTTTTCGAAGGTTTGGGGGTTCCTTATTGGCTCACAGCTTGTATCACCATCTTGCTCATCTGGATCTACACGTTCAAAGGGGGAATTAAGACCATTGTTTACACGGATACCTTCCAGACCTTTTTTCTGGTCAGCTCAGTTATCATCTGCACGTTGATTATTGCATCTACTTTAGGAGTCGATCTTTTCGGTCTTTACGACAAGATAACTGCCACACTGACCACTGAAGGAGATCCGATGACGAGGGTCTTTGTTTTTGACGATCCGCAGGCCAAAAACTTCTTTCCAAAACATTTCTTTGGAGGTATGTTCCTTGCCATCGCTATGACAGGACTGGATCAAGACCTCATGCAGAAGAACCTGACCTGCCGGTCGCTGAAAGATGCTCAAAAGAACATGTACTCGTTCACCGTGGTGCTGGTGATCACGAATTTTCTCTTCCTTATTCTGGGCGGAGCGTTGTATGTTTTTGCTGAATCCAAGGGGATAGCGTTGCCGAGCAGAGGAGAAACAGTTATTACCGACCACGTATTTCCACAGTTGGCCTTGACTGATTTCGGAACGCTTGCCGGTGTGTTCTTCTTGCTGGGGATCACGGCTTCCTCCTATGCATCGGCAGACAGCGCCCTGGCCGCACTTACTACCGGATTTTGTATTGATTTCCTCAACTTCAGAAAGCGTGAGGAGAAGCAGCGTCAACGCCTCAAATTGTACGTTCACATTGGATTCTCATTGTTGTTCCTGATCATCATCCTTCTGACCAAATGGTATGTGGATGTTAATCCGGGCACGGATATCATATCGGTGATCCTTACCGTCGCGGGCTACACCTATGGACCGCTCTTGGGTCTCTTTTCCTTCGGTATTCTGACCAAGAGAAACTTGAA
>JBKCAB010000599.1:0-370 GCA_046307935.1 Bacteroidota bacterium
ATCATGCCGAATGAGGTTGTTAGTTCCCGACTTGATGGATTGGAGAAAAGTGACCATTCCGGAGGCTGAAGCAAAAAGGGCTCTCACCAGATTTTCAATATCCAGCCGCTTATTCCCCATCAGACTTTTCCAAATAACCCAAATCAAAACCGAACGTTCTATGATCGATAGGTCATCTGTTAGAATTCTTTTAAGTGTAGGGACTTTATTCAATTGTTCTGTTTCTTCACTGAACTTCATCCTGAATTCCATGTAATTTAGTTCGCTTTCCATGCGCGATTCTATCAACTGAAACAGGTAACCCAGGATTTCCAGTGCGGTGTCTTTTTTAGGTTTTTCGAGTTCAGGCATGTCGCTGTTATGCATAATG
>JBKCAB010000600.1:0-1064 GCA_046307935.1 Bacteroidota bacterium
CCCTATTTTATGGGCTGCCACAAGTTGTGATCCGATCGAAAGTTAAAAAGCATCATTCCTCGTTCAGCGTCTTTTGAATGCATGAAGTTATTCTATTTTTAAATAGCAAGAATTCCTCTTTCATATCCCTTGCGATATGTAAATTCCCAATTAGATGTGGGATAAAGAAAACATGCATAGTATTCAATGTATAGTGCACAAAGTGAATCTGTCCCCTGGAATTGATCTGACAGCTATCATGTGTAACAACGGATAACTTCATGCCGTTCATCTCGGACATAGTCGAAAATGCGGTTTGTGCTGCTTTCCCCATCAAGATAAGCCCTTTTGGATTTACCGCTTCGATCTCCATCAGGATATCTTCTTTACAAACGGCTGAAGAGAAGGAAGTTTGAGCATCCGTTGAATAGGCACATTTTACAATGTCTGTAAAGTAAATGTCGTGGAGGAATCGATCATGACCAATGACGTCCCTGAATAAATTAAAGTATCCTTCGTGCCTGGGAGACGCTTTAAAATAGGCTTCGGGATCCAGGTGAGCGTTGTGGATACTGAAAACAGTATTCAAGCCATGATCTTCAATTCCTTTGCCAGCATCTTGTGCGATAACCATAACTTTTTTGCCAGAATGAGGACCGATCCAAAAGGGAATATCCTGCCGAAAGATCCGGGCGGGACAGTCTTGACATTTATCGAGGTTAGGTTCACTGATTTTCTGTATTTGGTCGGGGAGAAAATGCAGGCCATCTGCTCTCAGTAGTGTTAATTGTTTGATTCGCTGACCAAAACGCTTTGCTAGTATGGATTGCAGAACCATTACCAAACTTTATACAACCAACGAATCACCCAAACCCAAAAAGCAATTAGGATGGCTAATCCGAGTATTACGCCAACAAGTCCAACCGCTTTGATCAGTTTTAATCCAAAAGAGTCGAGATCTCTATTTAGGCCTGCGTCGTGTTCATAATTCTGATCGTCAATTTTTCTCCTGAAAAGAGATTTTCTCGGTTTTTCTGGCTTATTCATTTTATGAATGATTTAATTCTAATCCTCAAAACACTTGC
>JBKCAB010000601.1:0-3099 GCA_046307935.1 Bacteroidota bacterium
GGTTTATTCTGACCGGAAAGTATTTTAAGAAGTGTTGATTTGCCGGCACCATTCTTTCCTACTAGTCCGATCTTATCACCAGTTGTTATCTGCAGACTGACATCCTTGAATAAATAGCCTTGCGGGAGAAAAACTCCAACCTTATCCAATGTTAACATACTACAAATATAGCCAAGTAAAAACCTTGAGAAACAAAAAACCCCGGATGAACCGGGGTCTTCAACTTATTTCCTTCTGTTAGAAGCTCCATACGTCATGTTCAATGGTACGGATCTCTTCTTTGATCTTCTCAGACTGCATTAACGCATCCACGCCCGTGGCGTAACTATCCACCCGCCTGTCGTATACGTTGGATGATTTGTAGATCGTACTGTTGAAACGCCGCTTCCAGAATAGATCATCGAAACTCATCCACTGTGCATCGTTTTTGTCATTGTACACAAAATAATTATTCAGTACAAAACGACAATGTGGGAAATATAACCAGAACATTTCCTGTAAACCTTGAATAGTTCCTTCATCATCTTTTTGGTACTTAACAGGAGCTATTGCCAGAATGCGAACATCCAAGACTGAACGCTCTTTATCGAAGAACCAATCCTCTTTGATGCGATACTGGACAACATCTTTTGACACAAACCATGTCGTATCTCGTGGAGGATAAACATATTCGATTGTACCATCAGCAAGAGTTCGTGTACTATCTTCCCCGTAGCTGTTAGCCAAAGGAATAGTGGACTCCGCTCCCAGCTTACCAAAATAACTAAACAACGTATTGCGGTATGCACTGTCTGTATAGAAATTCAAACCAGGTTGAGGATCAACAGGGTACTTCAACTGATCACCATCCAGAATGTTAAAGTCGTAGGGATTATACGCAGAGAACAACCGGATGTCACCATTCAGAATATGCTGCTTAAGAACAGTCCACAAGCTCCATCTTGTTGAGTTACGTACCCAGTTTCCTGATGCATCGTACTCATCCCATGGAAAATACATGGAATGATTGATCTTTTCACGCAAGTCTATATATTGCCATACACGCTTACTCCAGATCACATCCGCCTCACGCACATACTCATAAGGAATCAGACGCTTTGTTGGAATATGCTCTGCAATGTAAACCCCATCCACGACTCCGTCTGTTGGAACGTTAACAGGACCACCGTTGAGTTCTTCCAACTGTGCCATTGCGTTCCAAGTAAGGAGTACTGCCGCTACACTAAACAATAGACTTTTCATACCCTATATTTTAAAAATTGATCATTTATTGAACCGTGATCACCGATGCCATGTTTCCGGCGTATCCCATACCCTTATATTTGGCAGAAATACTGACTTTCGCCCCCGGACGTGCCTGCTTCAAAAGTGACATGGCTTCTCCCGATAAATTCGATCCTGAACCTTGGATAGAACGCGGAGCACCCGAAACGGTTACTTCCCATGAAGATACCTCGAATGTTGCATTCAACGGAATTTCCGGTGGATACTTAGCGAAGAGCTTAGTCATAGAGCTAATCGCCGCCTTTCCTACAGATGCACCAGTAGCAATTGTACCCAAGTACACCTGCGGTGGAGGTAGGTTTGATACCCGGAACTTGAACACACCCAATTGAGCTGTCTTGTTCGTTACAGAACTCTTTCCGGAGATCGATATTGTTGCCTCACGACCAGTTGTTGTAGTCTTACCGATGTACTGGTTGGGACCACCGGACGGGGACAACGTCACTCCGTTGCCCGTAAGTACAGTCTTATCGTAACCTGAAGCCACACCTTCTACCTTATTGTTATATCCACGGTACAAAACGTTCATCTCAGGTAAAGAGACCGTTCCAGAAGGCTTCATGATCTTGATCACTTTCTCCCAGTTCTGCGTCTTCGGAATACCAGACTTGTTCTTAATCGTAATAGTACCCGTCAATCGCATTTCGGTAGAACCGCTAGCCTTCATGCGAATGAAGCCTTTTCCGTCGCGTGTTTCAGATACAGAACCTGTATTCACAGTTACCTCAGGCTGCTTGTCAGAATCGTAAGCTGCCATCAATACTTGTACTTCAATATCATCCCCATTGTTCGCTAAGTCAGGACCATATGCAAGCGCCATGATCTTGTTGAAGGAGTATTCTCCACCACCGACTCGGCTTCTGATCAACGCAACAGCATCAGCACGTGCAGTAAGGATTTCCTTCTGCATGGAAGACAACGATGCGATTGCAGCCACAGATGGTGAGTGATCGAAAGTTTTACCAATCCAATGTACATTTGCAACTTCATGTACTTCTGAACGTTCCTGTTTTGTCAGCGACGCATAGATTTTCTTAATCGCTTCCACATCGTCCATGTTTACATTCGATGCCTTGATCGCCTTATCGATCTGCGCATTCAGGTCTTTAAAGTCCTTAAATGTATTGATCTCCGGTGCTTTGAAGAAAAACTTCTTCTGTCCCGGCTCAACGATCTGCGAACCTCCGATAAGCTCAGTAAGTTGCTTTCTGTACAAATTGTAACTGTTCCAAAGCTCGATACCTTTTCCTTTCGGATTCGTGATATCCTCATTGATACCCATAACCAACATTGGTTCATCGTACTTGTCCTTACCACTCACGTGATCAAGGTGCATACGCGTCGGTTTCAACGGCTCATTCGCATTGTAAGCTTTAACGATTATACTTTCGGGCGTACCAACAGACGTCACATCTTCACCACATTCCTTCAGGATATCAATTTTGATATCATCGATCATTTTGATGCGTGTCGCAGTGATCTTATCAATCTCATTGATCGTTTTCATCAAAGTGATCGCCTTCTTTTGAACATCCGGCTGAGACTTGTCTTCCGATACTTCCTTCAGGTCTTCATATTTCTCCTGACCTCTGGCGTATTCGTTCTCGTTAGCCACCTGGATATTTTCCTCGATCGCAACGAATGCGTCAAGAATAGATTTTGATACGTTAAGGGCTAGAAGAGCGGTGAGTACCAGGTACATCATCCCGATCATCTTCTGCCTTGGGGTTTCTTTACCTCCTGCCATGATTAATTAATTTTTATTGGTTTACAATAAAATTCAAATTATTAACAAAGTAACCAAAAGGATTAACC
>JBKCAB010000602.1:0-2447 GCA_046307935.1 Bacteroidota bacterium
ATTTAGAACAGGGCACCTATGGATTCTTGGTTGTTTTGTACTTTCAACCTTGTTAATTCTGTTTAGTTTTAGTGTTAAAATGATTCCTCTTTTAAATGGTCTGCACGAATGATGCACTGATTTTGCTACCTTTGAGAGCTCATTCAATATGCTATGTCAGACGATAAAAAGATCATTTTTTCAATGGTAGGTGTTTCCAAGGTTACGCCACAAGGGAAGCAGATCATTAAGGATATTTACCTCTCATTTTTTTACGGTGCCAAGATCGGGATCATAGGTTTAAATGGATCTGGAAAGTCCACTGTTATGAAAATCATTGCCGGATTGGATAAGTCCTTTCAGGGGGATGTTGTTTTCTCACCGGGATATACCGTGGGATACTTACCGCAAGAGCCGGAGCTTGATCTGACCAAAACCGTAAAGGAGATCGTGATGGAAGGCGCACAAGAAACGGTGGATGTACTTAAAGAATACGAAGAGATCAACAATGCCTTCATGGATGAGGAAGTGTTGAACGATCCGGACAAAATGGATAAGCTCATCTCCCGACAGGCGGCTGTTCAAGATAAAATTGATGCGTTGGATGCATGGGAGCTCGATAGCAAGCTTGAGCGGGCAATGGATGCCTTGCGCTGCCCGCCTGATGATCAGCAGATCTCGACACTCTCTGGTGGAGAGAAAAGGCGCGTAGCACTTTGTCGTTTGCTGCTTCAGAATCCGGATGTTCTCTTGCTGGATGAACCTACCAACCACCTTGATGCTGAGTCGATCGACTGGCTTGAACAGCACTTGCAACAGTACAAAGGAACGGTGATCGCCGTGACCCACGACCGTTACTTCCTGGACAATGTGGCGGGTTGGATCCTGGAGTTGGACAGGGGAGAGGGGATACCATGGAAAGGTAATTACACCTCTTGGTTGGAACAGAAGGGAAATCGCCTAAAGGAAGAGGAAAAGACAGAATCTAAGCGCCAAAAAATGTTGGCACGAGAACTTGAATGGGTGCGTATGAATCCGAAAGGCCGTCATGCGAAGAACAAAGCGCGTATTGCCAATTATGAAAAAATGCTTGTAGAGGACCAGAGAGAAAAGGAGAACTTACTGGAAATACCAATCCCGAATGGCCCACGTCTGGGAACCAATGTTATCGAGGCTGTCCATGTTGCGAAATCCTTTGGAGACAAGCTGCTGTATGATGATTTGAATTTCAATCTTCCACCTGCAGGAATCGTCGGTGTGATCGGCCCGAATGGAGCAGGGAAGACAACGATCTTTAAAATGATCATGAAGGAACTGAATGCCGATGGTGGAGAATTCAAGGTTGGTGACACCGTGAAAATTGGCTACGTCGATCAAACACACAAGGATATTCACCCGGAGAAGACTGTTTTTGAAGTGGTCAGCAATGGCCTTGAATATGTGGAAGTCGGGAATCAGAAGATCAATTCAAGAGCCTATCTATCGAAGTTTAATTTCAACGGAGCTGACCAAAATAAAAAAGTCGGCGTGCTCTCAGGTGGTGAAAGAAATCGTCTTCATCTAGCGATGACATTAAAAACTGAAGCCAACGTATTACTCCTCGATGAGCCTACGAACGATATCGACGTGAATACTTTACGCGCTTTGGAAGAAGGAATCCAGAACTTTGCGGGCTGCGCCGTTGTAATTTCACACGACCGCTGGTTTCTTGACCGGATCTGCACGCATATCCTTGCGTTTGAAGGAGATTCACAGGTTTATTGGTTCGAAGGTTCCTATTCAGAATACGAGGAGAACAAAAAGAAAAGACTGGGAGATTCAGGTCCAAAGCGCATCAAATACCGTAAACTGGTTAAGTAGAACGAATGGATCCCTTGCACGGCATTACACTGGAAAGAATGCTCAATGAGCTGGTGGAAGAGATCGGCTGGGAACACATGGGCTACCTCGTGCCAGTGAATTGTTTTCGTAACGACCCAAGTATAAAAAGCAGTCTGAAATTCCTCAGAAGGACACCTTGGGCCAGAAAAAAAGTAGAAGCGATGTACCTCGAAAGGATCGTACAATTCAAACAACAAAATCGCCCGAAAGAAGAATAAAAACGCATTGAACATACAATGATGAGTATACGCAATCTTGAACCCCGATCTCTTTGGAATCACTTTGCTGATTTAAATGCTGTTCCACGTCCTTCTAAGAAGGAAGAACGCGTGCGTCAGTTTATGGTTGATTTCGGAAACAAGCTTGGTTTGGAAACAATCGTTGACAAAATCGGAAATGTGATTATCAAGAAACCGGCTTCGGCAGGAATGGAAAATCGCAAAACAATTATCTTGCAAGCGCATTTAGACATGGTTCATCAGAAAAATTCTGATACAACCTTTGATTTTGATACACAAGGGATTGAAATGCTTGTGGACGGTGATTGGGTGAAAGCAAATGGAACGACATTAGGCGCAGATAACGGT
>JBKCAB010000603.1:0-2076 GCA_046307935.1 Bacteroidota bacterium
TCCGAAGCATTCAGCGTGAAAAGTCCCTCTTTCAACCTTAAGAACGAGGAAAGTGCAACCTCTCCCGGTAAATTTCCGAACTTTGCCCGGAAAAGGAAGCTATACATCGCCATCTGAACGGCATGTTTAACCGATGAAAAACGTTTCCTCAGATCTGTTTCGTCAGGTTTTACCTTAACATCTTTCTCCTCAACCTTTCCTGTTTTATAATCGATGATCCTCATTCGACCGCCCACCGAGTCGATGCGGTCGATGAACCCTTTCAAAACGACTGTCTTTTGAATTCCGCCCACATTCAATGCAACTGGCATCTTTATTTCCTGCTCGAGAAACTCAATGAAAACTGGTTCCTTCTGTTCTGAGAGGAACTTTCTTTCCTGCTCCAGGAACTTACGGGTCAGTTCGAGCGCCATTTTAAAACTGAGGAGGTTCTTGCCTTGCGTGAAAGCTCTTTCATCGTCGTTGAACTTTTTCATGAACTGACGGCGGACCAAAGCCTCATATTTGAGTAACATCTGGTCAATATCGTAGGGTGTTATGGCAGGTCGTGGAGGGTTGATGAGATTTCCCTGATCATCGTGACGGCAGTAAGGCTTGTACAGTTCTTCCAACACGTCGTGAATGAACGTTCCGAAAGTGCTGAACTCCACGTCTTCCTCAAAATCATCTTCCTCCCCGAATTCCAAAACATAGCGATAATAAAAATCCAGCGGACATTTCAAATACTTATTGATCATAGACGCTGAAACTGAACGCTCCAAGATATCATCGAGTTTCTTCAGTACCTCGACGTCTTTCTTCGCCTTCGGAGTACGATCGATCAGCGCCTGATCATCCGGGATCGTATATACTTGCTTTTCAAACTTGAAATTGGGATTTACCCTTGCTAGCTCGTATTGCAGCTGGAGCAAATAACGACTGGCCTCATTGCTCCCTATACTCTCCCGTGCACTGCTGTAGGTGATCCATAAACGCTCGCTCTGGTGGAGCAGTCTGTAGAAATGATGGGCAAAAAGTCCCTGCTTTTCACGCAGTGTAGGGAGCTTGAGCCAGGCCCTAAGATCCATCGGGATCAAGGTTTGCACAGGATTCGTGGGGGGCATTTTCCCCTCATTCATACCGAGTACAATGATGTTCTGGAAATCCAGAAGTCGTGTTTCAAGCAATCCCATGATCTGAAGACCACTCGCAGGATTACCATGATAGGCAATGCTCTTATTGCTCCAGTGCTGTTGCATGAGCGCACGGAAAGACCGTAAGGACATTTCGGGCAGCCCTTCACGGACGATATTCGAAAATTCGATCAACGCATTTTCAAATGTGCCGATCACTGCATGTTCGTATTCAAAACTTTCAGGTATCCAGTTTCGGAGGAGGTCAAGTGTTGTCATGAGTGCATCCATTGCCACCACCCAATCACCTTTCCAGTCGAGTGAAACCTGTTTCAACAGAAGATTCATTCTTTCACTCACAGCAACCGAATCAGGATTTCTGAAGATCCGATTCCTGCGCAAAGCAAGGCTCTCCAGTTCCAGGATCCGAGTATGTTCATCGTCCGTTACGAATGAGGTGATGAACGGATGGTTCCACAACTTCTGCAGATCTTGAAAATAGAGTGCATCGGTTGAAAATCGCTCTCTGTTCTCCTGAAAACTGAACAAGAGATCCACCCAGGTGCGGATCGCGGTATTTTTGAGTGGCATACCGAGGGAAATGTTTGCTTTCCCTACCGTTGCAGGAATATTCTTCAAAAGCGGAACGATCAAACCTTCATCAGCCATGAGTACCAATGTTTCGTTGAGTTCCTCGGTGGAAAGCTTACTTAAAATGGTTGCGCAGGTTTTCACTTGACCCGTTTGCTGCACACATTCGATCACTTCAACCTTTTTCGGATCCGTTTTCAGTCCTTCGGAGATATAAGGAAGTTCTTTTACACCAAGCTCCGTTTGCAGTTTGCGTAGGAACATGCCTGCTTCATGCACTGGATCATCCAGATAAAGCCGGTCAGCATCGATCAGAACATGCCCCCTTCCCAACTGATGAAGTTGCTTGATGACCTTCAGCTCAGCCTCTGAG